>JBAYZR010000055.1:0-13794 GCA_041672425.1 Pedobacter sp.
GTCGGAACCGGCGGCGACTCACACACGCGCTTTCCGATCGGTATTTCCTTCCCGGCCGGTTCCGGCCTGATCGCCTTTGCTGGCGCCATGGGCTTTATGCCTCTGGATATGCCAGAATCTGTTCTGGTGCGTTTTAAAGGCAAGTTCAACACCGGCATCACCCTGCGCGATGCTGTCAACGCTATTCCTTACTGGGCTATCAAGCAAGGCATGCTGACCGTGCCTAAGAAGAACAAGGTTAACATCTTCAACGGTCGCATCCTCGAGATGGAAGGGCTGCCCGACCTGACCGTTGAGCAGGCTTTTGAGCTGACTGATGCTGCTGCTGAACGCTCCGCTGCTGCCGGTTGCATCCAGCTTTCAGAAAAGTCGGTTGCAACTTACCTGCGCTCCAACGTGGCGCTGATGAAGAAGATGATTGCAGAAGGCTATCAGGATGGGAAAACCCTGGCAAATCGTATCAAGGATGTTGAAAAGTGGCTTGAGAAACCGAGTCTGCTGAAGGCCGACAAGGGTGCAGAGTACGCAGCGGTGATCGAGATTGATCTGGCGGACATCAAAGAGCCGATTCTGGCCTGTCCAAACGATCCGGATGATGTAAAGCTGCTCTCCGATGTGGCCGGTACCAAGATTCAGGATGTGTTCCTCGGTTCTTGTATGACCAACATCGGCCACTTCCGCGCCGCTGCCGAGATCTGGCGCGGTAGTGGTTTCAACCCCGATGTTCGCACATGGATCTGTCCTCCGACCCGTATGGATCAGAAGCAACTCAAGGACGAGGCCTACTTCGCGGTATACAGCGCATTTGGCGCCCGTATCGAGATCGCCGGCTGTTCGCTCTGTATGGGTAACCAGGCACGCGTGCCCGATGGAGTGAATATGTTCTCCACTTCGACCCGCAACTTCGATGACCGTATCGGTAACGGCGCCAAGGTTTATCTGGGTTCTGCCGAGTTGGGCGCGGTTACAGCGTTGATGGGTCAGCTGCCCAAGCCGGAAGAGTTTCTCAAGATTTACAAGGAGAAGATCGAACCGAACAAGGAGATGATCTACAAGTATCTACAGTTTGACGAGATGCCGGAATATATGTAAGGTATTACGATGAAATGCTTGAGGCCGAAGGGCTGATGGCGCGTAGTATAACCCCCGCTCTGGCATGACCAGGCGGGGGTTTTGTTTGCTGAACAACCAGATAAAGTTTGTGGCGCACTTCAGGCTATTTTAATCAGATTTTTCACATCCTGTGCGTTAATTGCAATCTTTGCCTGTTCACCGTCTGCCATCCGCTTGAAAAGCGCCATACCCGATACAACCTCGTCTTCTCCAATCACCACACTAAAGCGCGCCCCGAGCTTGTCAGCACGGCGCATCTGACTCTTCAGGCTCTTGCCTTCGTAGTCCATCTCCACCTTTAGTCCCAATTTCAGTAGATCATTCATCAATCTAAAGGCATACGCCCGCTCCCCTGCCCCCAGCGTAGCGATAAACAGGTCCGGCTGACAAGAGAAGTCACGTTCGCCCAACAGCAGCGCCACCCGCTCAACTCCCATGGCAAAGCCGATACCGGGGATGGAAGGCCCACCCAATTGCGAGATTAGACCGTCGTAGCGACCGCCGGCAGCCACGGCGGATTGGGATCCCAACAGGCCGGTGACCATCTCGAAGGTTGTACGGGTGTAGTAATCCAGACCTCTGACCATGCGGGGATTAATGGTGAATGGCGTTCCGGTCAAACCGAGATAACTCTGGACGCTTTCAAAATGGTCGCGGCAACCGCCGCACAGGTGATCCAGCATGGAGGGGGCGCCAGCTGTGGCTTCGATACAGCCAGGAACCTTGCAGTCCAAAGTTCGCAGGGGATTGGTGGTAAACCGCCGCTTGCAATCTTCGCAAAGCTTATCCAACCCTCCCTCCAGGAAGGAGAGTAGCGCAGTGCGATAAGATGGCCGACATTCCGGACAACCCAGGGAGTTGATCTGCAATTGTGGTTCGACAAGGCCGATTTCATGGAAGAAGGAAGTGAGCATATTCAGAACCTGGGCATCGGCAAGCGGGTCATGCACTCCGGTGATCTCGGCGCCGATCTGATGAAATTGGCGGTAACGCCCTTTCTGGGGCCGTTCATATCGGAACATTGGGCCCAGATAATAGAGTTTGGCGACCGGGTCGTGGGCATAGAGCTTATGCTCGATAAAGGCCCGCATGACGCCAGCGGTTCCCTCCGGTCGCAGAGTGACGCTGTTCTCGCCTTTGTCGACAAAGGTGTACATCTCTTTTTCCACAATATCAGTGGCATCGCCGATGGAGCGGCAAAACAGCTCAGTTTTCTCCATGACCGGAACACGGATCTCGGAAAATCCATTCAATTCAAAAACACGCCGGGCAGCCTGTTCGATATGTTGCCATCGACCGGATTCGACCGGCAGGATGTCGTTAAAACCCTTGATTGCCGTAATTGCCATATTTCCCTCGAATGATCGTAGTATGCCATTGGAATAATACAAAAAGCCCGTTCCTCCTCGACAAACTGCAGGGCGAACGGACTTTAAATTGAATTGAAACTCAGTTGATCTTTATAAAGCGTTTAACGCAATTTTTTCCGCTGGCCTTGCCTGTGTACATGGCCTGATCGGCCATCTCCAACAACTCATCTTTGGACGTGGTGTCCTCTGGGCAGCAGGAATAGCCGATACTACAGGTCAGGCGTATATAATAACCCTCTGTTGCCAGAAAGATATGTGACTCAACCAGTGCACGGATACGTGCGGCCACGATTCCAGCAATATCGCACGCTGTTTCCACCAGGATGACAGTAAATTCGTCACCACCATAACGAATAACCACATCCACCTCGCGAACCGACTTTTTCAGTAATGTCCCCATATCCTTGAGTACGCGGCTTCCCACAACGTGTCCATAAGTATCATTGACTTGCTTGAAACAGTCAATATCCAGAAATAAAATGGCGAGATGTGACGCGAAACGCTCAACCCGTTTCAACTCGCGCTCGAGTGCAACCTCAAGATAGCGGTAGTTGAACAATCCGCTCAACTCGTCGATAAACAGCATGTTTTTGGCCTGAGAATAGGTTTCCGCGTTGTTAAAGGCCAGTGTGGATTGCTCCAGCAGGAAAAGGATATTTTTTTTCTTTACCCGGAAATCAGGCATCTGGACACCAGGGTCATTGAAAACAGCGACAAAACCCTGCAACACTCCTTTGGTACGCACAAAAATCAGATAGGCTTCGGTGATTCCCGTATCTATTCCATCAGAGACAGCGGTCGGCATCTCATCAAGTCTAAGTCGGGTCATAATATGGTTATTCGACAAATGTTTGGCAACACAGACCAGCATGATGTCTCGGTAGTGCATGGCTACACTGTTAGTGAGGCCTTTTACTTCCTTGAGATCAAGCTGACCGTCAGAAAGAAACACTCCTATACCGCGACCAACTCCGATCTCGCGGGCAACAGCATCTACGAGCAGGTGGTATACACGATCAAGCTCAAGACAGCCGGCAATTGTCTGACTGGTCTGGAACAGGCTAAGCATGTTCTTGAGTTCTTCATTTTCGTCCAGGAGCCTACGTTGCTCCAGACACATGGCCACAGAATGACGGAACACCTCAGGATCGACCGGCTTGATCAAGTAATCACGCGCCCCATGCTTGAGCGCAAAGATCGCAGATTCCAGATTGGCATTACCTGTAACCATAATTACATCGATTGAGGGATCACTCTCCCTTACACGGGATAGAATCTCCATGCCGCTAATATCCGGCATCACCAGATCAGTGATCACCAGGCCATATCGAATCTCGGCCAGGAGCTTCAAGCCTTCGAGACCACACGAGGCCGTATCAACCTCATATCCCTCACCTTTCAGGAGAGAGGAGAACATCTCCCGAAAAAAACGGTCATCTTCGACAATCAGAATTTTATCCATTGCCTCACTCGGAATGATTCCAGGATAATTACACAACTATTAGTATTACCTTATCGTTGCAAGCTGTGTCAAACAGAGTTTCAGATTTTAGATACAGATATGGTCATCATTAGGGGCGAAACGGGGTCGAAACATGCCAGCTTCTGCCATCACTGACAAGCTCGATGGTTCCATCCAGATCGGTACGATAGGTACGAATTCCCTGCTGCTGTAACTTTTTAAGGGTTTCTCTTGCGGGTAGTCCAAAGTTATTACCATTGCCGGTCGAGATCATGGCGATTTGGGGGGCAATCCGTGCGAGGAAGGCATCAGAGGTGGAAAAACGACTGCCATGATGTCCAACCTTGAGCACAGTTGACGCCATATCCGACCCGCTTGCCAGCATGCGCTCCTCGGCTAAATACCCGGAATCGGCGGTGAATAACATGCTGAAATTGCCGTAAGTGAGGCGGAACACCAGCGACTCATCATTCATATCCGGATCATTAATCGACTGCGAAGTTATTTGGGATGTCCGTAGTGGAGAGAGAACTGATAACGTGACTCTGTCAGCCAGAGTAATCTTGTCTCCGGCAGATAATCTCCGCACCTGAACCCGTTTCCCGGACAGTATGGTGCGAAGTTGTTCATACTGTTCCCCCTTGCCGCCCGTGGACGCCTCCCAGAATTCTCCCACGGGAAACATACGGGCAACAAAAGGAAAACCGCCGATATGGTCGGGATGACTGTGGGTCAGCAACATCCGATCAATACGCTGCACCCCGAGCTTGAACAGGGCCGGCGCCAGGGTACGCTCACCAAAGTCCCGACCGTTCTCGTGCAGATAGCCTCCTCCGTCCACCAACATGGTGACGCCATCGGGTGTACGCACCAGAAGCGATTCCGCCTGCCCAACACTTAACATGGTGATATGCAGGCGACCATCTGCCATGGAGGGTGCAGCAGCATGGGCGATGATGGCCAGCGATGGCAGTACCCCGCACAGTGCGATCTTCAGCCTGATGCCGCGGATAAATGTTATGGAACACATGAACGCTATGAATACCAGCATGTCCAGAGGGGTTATACCATGAAAACCAAGCACCGGCATTTTAGCAAACAACAGCGCCAACCAACTGGACAGTGATACCAGTTGCCCGGCCAGCCAAAGCAACAGGTGGGCTAACGGAGTATAGATATAGATGAACGGCAGGGCGCAAAATCCAGTCAGCACAGCTCCGTAACCGAGTAACGGCACAATCAGAAAATTGGAGAATATACCGTTGAAGGATGCCTGATTAAAGAAGAACAATACCGGAACAGCGGTTACAAGGGAAGCGGCGCAGGAGGATATGATGAACTGGAGAAGCGTGCGCAGCCAGCTGCGCTGAATAGCGCGGAAGCGTTCCATGACAGGCGGCACAATGGCTACGATTCCCCAGAGCGCCAGAAAGGAGAGTTGAAACGAGATGTCAAACAACGTAGGAGGATCAAGCGCCAGCAGCACAAGGGCGGAGAGCAGCAGGGCATTGACCGGATCAGTCTCGCGTTCGACATACAAAGCCAGGACAAAGGTGGCCAGCATGATGACCGAACGGGTTGTGGCAGGCGCCGCGCCAGTCAGAAACAGGTACAGCAGCATGGCCGGCAAAGCGAAAAGCATGACCAATCGGCGCAAATTGCATCTGAGGGCCAGCCACTCAAATCGGGTTGTAATCAGCAAGATAAGCTGGACAATAAAATATGCGATGATGCCGACGTGGAATCCTGAGATAGAGAGAATGTGATTTACGCCTGCCCTGGTGTAGGCATCTGTAAGCTTGTCCGGGATCCGTTTCTGGTCGCCGAGTAACAGCGCTACCAATACCGACGAAACCTCATTTTCCGGCAACGAGGCGCGGATAAAATCTCCCATCTGTCGTGCCGCCAGATCAATCCTGCGCAACAATGAGTCCTCGGCGCCTCCCCGCATCAAAACAATCTCATCTGCCGTGGCAACCCGGGCGATGGCATAAATCTCTTGAAAGGAGAGATAGCGAGGATAGTCGAACTCTCCAGGCAACCCGAGACGATGGGGCAGAACTATGCGCGTCGCAAAACGTATCCGGTCACCCCGTGCGAGAGTGATGTCGCCAGCCGATACATACACCATCAAGCGGCCAGATGCTGTAACAGTAGAGCTTCCTGTGATCACCCCTTCCACCTGTAGGACAAAACTGCTCCCGGTTGGAGTGGATACAGGTCGCGACCGTATAACTCCCTCGACGGTTACAGGATTATGAGTCGCATAATGCTGAATAGAGCTCGGCAACGGAAGCGGTGATTTCCATGGAGTCAGGGCATACAGGCCCCACACAAGAAAGAATACGCAGGAACCGAGCATTGGCGACAAAGAGGTGGAAATGAAGCAGGATAGTATCAGACAGCACAGGGACGCTGCTACAGCGTACAACGGGAGGAGAATTCCACTAAAGTCTGCAATGGCCAATCCGGCGACAAATGCAAAAAAGGGGATCAGCAGCGGCCATTCCCGAATCATGGGATTACCTTCTAATAAGAGTCGCAATTATCAGATACAAATAGTTCAACATGACGACTCCGGTAGAGGTTGTAATGACTGTTGACCTATTGAAAAATAATCAAAACAACTCATTGATAATAGCCATTGTATCTATTGTTACATGTTACTTGAAACCCTGATAAATAAATGCTAAACATTAAAAACTAATTGTAGTAATGTTTTTTACAAAACTGGTATCATAAAGATCATACTGTTTCGCTTAGTGATCGCAAAGTATTTTTGTTGGGTAATGCTGATAAAAATATTAAGGTACAACTTCTCCGGGGACGAACTGACTTTCATCATGACTTCCTTCGATCTGGGCGACAATGTTCACGTCAGCAGTAAGAATTTTTGTTAGCAGCTCCAGTCTTGTTACTGCGGAGACATTGCATGTATAAAAACATTTTGATCGTTGATGACGAGGAAATGATCAGGGAGTTGCTTTCCTCGGCGCTTCTTAATGAAGGCTATATTTGCCATCAGGCAGCAAACGTGGATGCTGCCTTTTTGGTTCTGGATAAGCAAAGAGTTGACTTGGTTATTTCAGACATTATGATGCCAGGCAGAAGCGGTGTGGAACTTCTCAGAGACCTGAAAAAAATCGATCCGGATATCACCGTACTGATAATCACAGGTCTCTCCGACATGAACACCGCCTTGGAGTGCATCCACCTCGGGGCTGACGACTATATCACCAAGCCATTCGGCATCAGCAGGGTCATTCTAACGGTAAAAAATCTGATCGAGAAACGAAGCCTCGCTATTGAGAAAAAGAATTATCAGGTCAGCCTTGAATTCAAGGTTCAGAAGCAAACCGAACAGATTAGAAACA
This sequence comes from Pedobacter sp., assembly GCA_041672425.1. Classification (GTDB taxonomy): domain Bacteria; phylum Desulfobacterota; class Desulfuromonadia; order Geobacterales; family Pseudopelobacteraceae; genus JACPFJ01. The sequence goes on from JBAYZR010000055.1 coordinate 7,320, forward strand.
CCATGAACGAGTTGCACACAGCCTATGACAATACCTTGACGGCGCTTGTCAAAGCTCTTGATGCCCGCGAAAAAGAAGTTGGTTCACATTCTGAGAGGGTGATGAACTTCACCATCTTCATGGCCGACAAGCTTGGTATCGTTGGAAAAGAACTTGAGCAATTGTCCAAAGGAGCATTGCTCCATGATATCGGCAAGATCGGAATAACTGACAATATTCTACTCAAATCAGGCAAGTTGCACGAGAATGAATGGGTAGAGATGCGACGGCATCCCCAGATCGGATATGACATCATGTCGGAGATCAGTTTTCTCAAGGGACCGGCTGAGATCATTCTGACTCATCATGAACGTTTCGACGGCAATGGATATCCCCACAAACTAAAAGGCAGACAAATACCGATCGGTTCCCGCATATTCGGGCTTGTGGATACGCTGGATGCCATGACCACCGACCGGCCCTACCGTCAGGCGCTCCCCTTTGATGCCGTAATCAGCGAGGTTAAAAAGTACTGCGGCATACAGTTCGACCCGGAGATCGCCGATATATTTTTTTCTATTCCTCGCGCGCAATGGGAAGATTGCGCCGGCAAGCATTTTATATGAAATTAACACAAGGAGGGGCAAGCATCCAAAGCTTGCCCCTCCTTGTGTTGCCATATTCCCAGTATGTGGTCGTTAGAGACTACTCTCCCAATCATCTTCATCATCAAAATCATCACCAAAAAGCTCATCTCCGTAGCCCGGTTCGTCGTCGTCAAACCCGGATTCTTCAAGTTCTTCAAACAAGTACTGTTCCGTGGGGCAGGACATATCGTCCTCAGCGATCTGTTCAAATTTGGACAGACGTTGTGTATTGGTACAGAAGCGGTTAACCTTGTAATTGCACGATTCAAGGTCGCACAAGTCAAATAGCTGGATTTCGCTGCACAAACGGCTAGCCGACTTCGTGACCGCCGTCTTAATATCTTGATCCATATCCATGTATAAGTTCCTTCAACAACCCTATCCCTGAACGTTAGAATTCAGAAAATAACCTCCGACCCCTAACAGTTGCCCTTCAGGAATTCACTGGCCTTATTCACGTCTTCACGGCAACCGATGTAAACAGGACAACGCTGGTCCAGCCCATCAGGAACTATATCCAGGATGGGAGTTTCACCGTTGGTGGCGGCTCCGCCTGCCTGTTCAATCAGGTACGCCATGGGGTTCAGCTCGAACAACAAGCGCAACTTCCCGTTGGGACTGTCGTTGAGGGCTGGATACATAAAAACACCCTTGCCCTTCATAAGTATTTGGTTAATGTCAGGCACGAAACCACCTGAATAACGGAGTTTTGAACCCTTGTCCTCAAGGTAACGGATAAAACGCTCATTTTCTTCACTGTATTTTTTGCGCAGGCCACCCGGCGAATACATATCGCCAGACAGTTTCATCTGGACATTTTCTCGTGTCAAAGTGTACTCCATCAAGTGGTTCATACTGAACTCGTAGACCCCCTTACCTACTGAATAAACCATGGAAACCCGCGGGCCATAGAGGATATACATGGCGCCAACCATCTTGCGTCCTGGCTGGAGCAGGTCACAGCCTTGATAGATACCCACGATTGTGCCTACAGCTAAATTGACATCCACCAATGATGAGCCGTCCAGCGGATCGTAAGCAACAGAAAACATACCTTGGGGATTACTGCTAACCTGAAAGATCTCCTCCATTTCCTCGGAGGCAATATTGCAGACCACCCCGGAATGTTGCAGCCGTTTACGCATAATACGGTCGGAAAGTACATCCAGCGCCAGTTGCTCCTCGCCGTACAGGTTGGATGTACCTGCAACTCCCAGATCGCCGGTGCGAATCGCGTTGATCACATATTTGCTGGCCTCGGCGATTTCGCAGATGAGATGCACAAGGTTATCGCTGATATTCTGATCACGTAAGTGCTGACGCAGATCAATCTGAAATTTGGTTTTGCCCGCTTCGCTGTACATTTACCCTCCACGATGAGTGCTATAAGTGAAATATCGTATTCATATATACTGTAAACAGCCTGTTTTATCAAGCCCTACAGAAGAGAAACCGTGATCTGGCTGGCTTGGCTAAATGCTGACGCCGTTCTTTACTCAATTGAAGTAATAATTCCGCCGCCTACCCGATTAAAAACGGTTGTCAGTGGTGCGTTATACCCCTAATATGAAGATGTATGGAATCTTGTCTTAGAGGAGGATGTTATGGAGTTAATAGGAAAAGCGCTTACCATGAATGACTTGGTGGCGTACCAGGATGGTTCGGTGGTCAGCAAGACGCTTATCGATAAGAAAATCGGAACCGTGACGCTGTTCTCTTTCTCTGCCGGGCAGGGGCTGAGCGAACACACGGCGCCCTACGACGCTTTTGTGCAGATTGTTGATGGTGAGGCGGAAGTGACCATTGATGGCGAAAAACAAACCGTTGCCACGGGACAGATGATCATCATGCCGGCCAACTTACCCCATGAACTAAAGGCGGTAAAAGCGTTCAAGATGCTGCTGGTCATGATACGGGCCTGAGCTATGTCACAGAAGACCGCTGTACTGCTACTACAGATGGGAGGACCGGACTCGTTGGATGCTGTTGAGCCGTTTCTCCGTAATCTCTTCTCCGACCGGGATATCATCAGGATCGGCCCGGCCTTTCTCCAGCCGCTGATAGCGCGCTTCATAGCACGTCGTCGCTCCCTCAAGGTCGTCAATTACTATCGCCAGATCGGCGGCAAGTCGCCACTGCGCGAGTTGACTGAACAACAGGCTATTGAACTGGAACGGGTGCTGGGCGACGGATATCGCTGCTTCGTGGCCATGCGCTATTGGAAGCCTGACACGGTTGAAGCGTTGGCGGCAATCAAGCGAGAGGGTATAAACCGTGTCATCGCTCTGTCGCTGTATCCTCACTATTCGCGGGCCACATCGGGTTCCAGTTTTAACGAACTGGAACGGGTGTGCTCGCTGTCCCCGGTATGTTTTGAGTTTAAGTACGTTCGCCAGTTTTTCGATCATCCGCTGTACATAGCAGCGCTGGCTGAAAAGATCGAACTTGGTCTGAATGGTTTTGCTGACAGGGCGACCGTCCAACTGGTATTTTCTGCCCATGGTCTACCCCAGTCGTTTGTCGATAGCGGTGATCCCTACCTGTACCACATTCAGACAACCGTGCGTTTGGTGATGGAACGCTTCCGTGAAGTCTCGCATCACTTGGCCTTCCAGTCACGAGCCGGCCCGGTCAAGTGGCTGGAACCCTCCACCGAGGCAAAAATCAGGGAACTGGCGGAGTCTGGATCCAAAGCCCTGCTTATTGTGCCATTATCCTTTGTTTCCGACCATATCGAGACACTCTACGAGATCGATATCCAGTATCGTGAGGAAGCTCTGCGGATGGGGATTTTCGACTTCCGACGCACTGAATCCCTGAATAGCTCACCTGGCTTCATTAAATGTTTGGCCGATCTGATCCATTCCGTAGAGTAGATGTATACACCAAGGGGGGTGGTTAATTGTTGACTAACTCCATCTTAAACTATTGTCTGAAATATGGGATCCACTACACCTTCACCCCACATAAATTTTCAAAACATTAACCAACTCGCCATATGTATGTAACTTGACAGTGCTACGATGCCTTCCGATTCCTGAAAACAGGGCAGGTGCGTTTACGAACAAATTTCTGCAATAACAGAAGCCGAAATAAGTTCAAAACACTAAAATCGGGGGGCATATGAGCGACAATGCGGCAAGGCTTAGGGTTGTACAGGACATACATCCGGTAGTATCAGCTTTTACAGCAGCAGCAGGTTTCATGCGTGGCATCTCCATCAAGCGCTATTCCCCCAAATCCCGTGTTCGAGAGCTTGCACTACTCGTGCAGAATCGAGACTCCCACCGAACGCACTGTCACATCTTCCGGGAAAAAGGCGCAGGAGATGTACCGACCATAGTGCTGGGAGGTTTTGTTCCTGACGCTACCGAGACCGTGGAATTTCAGCGCAAATTGCTGCGAAGCCATGGCTCAATCTACTATGTGAACTATTCTCGTAACGGATTTTGCCATGAGATGTTTGAGGCGCAGCTCACTGACCTGATCGAAAACCTGGCACGTAAAGGACAAAAGCCGATGATAATGGGTGTCAGCTTTGGCTGCGGGCTACTAGCCAACTTCCTGCGGCATGCCGAAGAACAACTGCTTGAAAGCATCCGTGGCCTGATTCTGGTTAGTCCGGTCATCTCAACCGATGACCTGATCAGACCAGCCTCACAGAAACGTGACGGCGTAAGAATACTCGAAAGCAATCTCAAAAAAATAGTGGCTGTTGACCCGGCCAATGAAGCGGATATCGCCAAGCATATCGAGCGCTCACGGCGCTGTTTTCAGGCACTGTTCAATGCAGGGGCAGAAAACCGCACCCTGGGTGTCCGCCACCTGGCCATCCGCAAGAAAATCAATGAGGTTATCGAACATACAACCGCGCGGGGCGGCTACGAAAGGGTTAAGGCGCTACGGGATTTCCGCTTCCCGGCGCTTGCCAACACGCTTTTTCCCGGTCCGGTGCTGGCGCTCCTGGCTGAAAACGAATCTGATATTCTTGCGCCGCTGTCGCCAACTATGAAGCTGTTCAGCGAGCCTTCACTTTACAGCAGGGTATTTCCATCTTGTCGTGTAAAGACCGTAAGATCACATATAGCTGGTGACCGTGTGGCACACGCCTCACTCATCTTCCACCACGAAGCCTACAACATGGCGCTGAAAAACTGGTATGACAAGTTACTCTATCCACGGTTTCAGCTGGCAGTATAGATGACTTTGCTGACATGGATACAACGGACCGGTACTCTGCAAAGAGTACTGCATGCGCAAGCTGAAAAACGGGCCGGTGAATTTAACCGATTGGATCCGTTGGAAGCGCAACGAGAGATATTTCGTGAATTGATTAAAACAGCAGCGTCGACACGGTTTGGCAGGGATAATGACTTTGCCCGGTTGAAACTCATGTCGTTTGATCTTGCCTATCGTTACTACAATAGTCGAGTACCAATCCGCTCGTACCAGGATTTCATGAAGGATTATTTTTATTGCGAGCAGCCAGCCTCATCCATAGGGCGATCAGCGCCAAATCTGGATAACATAACCTGGCCCGGCGCCATAAAGTTGTTTTGCGAGACCTCAGGAACTACGGCTCCGAGCAAATTCATCCCCTTCTCAGAGCAGATGTTTGCAGCAAACCGTCGGGCGGCGCTCGATATGATGTCATGCTACCTGGCCGCTAATCCGCAATCACAGATTTTAAGCGGCAAGATCCTCTACATGTCCGGTTCCACCAGCCTGACCAGGGTTAAGCGCGGGGTTTGGTCCGGTGATATGAGCGCCCTGACGCTCCGCTTCCGTCCCTGGTACATGAAACCTTTTGTGGAACCGGAACCTGAGATATCGGCTCTGCCTTGGGATGAGAAGCTTCAAGCCATGGCTGAGTTATTGCTGCGTGATGATCGCATCCGGGTCATCTCTGGTGTACCACCATGGATCATACTGTTGCTGAAACGCTGTATGGAGATTGGCAACATGACGCTTCAAGAGCTGCTGCCGAATCTTGAGCTGATTATTCATGGCGGCGCCAGTATAAAGCCATATCGAAACGAATTTGAACGGCTGTTCTCTGGCCGCCTCCCACACCTGCTGGAGTTGCTTCCTTCATCCGAGGCCTTCATGGCCTTTCAACAACCAGGAGAGGCGCAGATGCGCTTGACTCCATACTATGGCGCATTTTTCGAGTTTGTCCGTTTTGAAGATCTGGACGGGCAAGGCAGACCAGCGCCCTATGCCGATGCAATCCCGCTGGTGCAGGTCGAAGTCGGACAGCGCTATGCGATCATCCTCAGCACTTGCTCTGGTCTGTGGCGCTACCATATCGGCGACACGGTCCGTTTCACCTCTACTTCGCCATATTTCATCGAATTCACAGGTCGGGACCGTTTTTTGGACAAGTTGGAGGAGAAGGTCACCCAGGAAGAGGTCGAACAGGCAGTTGCAAACTTAAACCGGAATGGCTGCTGGAATGTGCGCGAGTTCATGGTCGGCGCCGACATTCCAGCCAGGCGGCATCAGTGGGTATTGGCAGTGCATGATAAGGATTTGAACAGTGAACGTGAAGAGGCTGTGCAGGTATTGGATACAACCCTGTGCGACCTGAACGCTGATTATGCCACCTTCCGGAGCCAGGGACGCATTCATGCGCCGGATGTGGCGCTGGTGCCGGATGACGGCATTTACCAATGGTCCCAGGCGGAACGAGGCAAACTTGGCGGGCAGACCAAGATACCACATATTGATCCGACCCCGGATTCGTCCATGATAGCAAGCCTGCTGGAGTATCATGCGGACCTCACCGGCTAAGGGAGTCAGAATAACAGGAATGCTAAATATTGTGAAGATTTTAATTAAGCGACTAA
>JBAYZR010000056.1:0-13729 GCA_041672425.1 Pedobacter sp.
CCTGAATGACCGATTGCGGCTCTTTTCCAAGAGCGGCTCTCATTCCTTCGCCCGCAGGGATTGAGGCAAAGGTTATCTGATTTCTAATGGTCATGACCAGGCCATCTTTACGTTTAGCGGGGGTATCCGGGCAAATATTCCCGCAAGCGTCGAGGATTTCCTGAACCTTTTCCGGCGTGACTTGCGTGAAAATCTGCTCGTTGACAAGAATGGCCGGCCCCTGATCGCACATACCGATGCAATTCGCCCATTCGAGCGAGAATTTCCCGTCCGGCGTTGACTCGCCGAACTTGATTCCCAGATCGTTTTCAAGCTGCCTTGCGACATTTTCCTTGCCAGCCATGTCGCAACTGATGGTGCGACAAAGGCGGATAACAAATCGCCCGTCATATTTTTCGTTCAAGAACGAATAGAAACTGACTACGCCATAAACATCGGCAGGGCTTATGCCCAAACAGTCCGCAATATATTGCATGGCAAAACTGTTGATGACGGCGTGCTGTTTCTTGATTTCCTGCAGGATAGGAATTAAAGCGCTTCGATTCGTTCCGAAATGCGAGATAAGCTCATCAATTTCGGTTTGTAAAGAATTGTGTCGCGACCCAAGAAAAACGGAGGATACGGACTGCGCCTGCGGGGGAAAATGTGAGGCCATAAGGTTCCTCTTGGATGGATCTTTTTGAATTCAATAATACGGCAATTGTTCATCGAAACGGCTGCTGTTGTTCCCGTACCATGAAACAACATGTTTTATGGTTCAAAGGAATAACTAGGGACACTTCCCGTATTTCCTGTTGCTAAAAATAACGTCATTACTCACTGACGACATTTATTAATAGAATTTTCAATTTCTCTTGTCGGATATCCCACAATTGTCCTGACACGGTCGTCTGTCGTGGTTACGACAAATCTCTCCCCATCAATAACGTACTGAGCCTCCCAGACTATTTGGATGTTGTTCGGGGTCTCCAGAATACTGAAGCTCTGGCGCTCCCCATCCCGTGCCAGACAAAGCGCCAAGCTGTCCTCAATATCCAATATCCAGGCGTCTCCAGTCCGTGTGGAGAAAAAAAGTAACCCGCCGAGGCGAACAACACGGCTATCGTAGACCTGGGCCTTCTTGATGATGTAATCAGCCTCCCTGTTTATGCTGACCTCTGCACGAGTCAGGCGGCGTTGTTTTTTACGTTTCATCTCATTCTCCCCCTGCTTCTTTCTGCTGAGGAACCTAGAATACATTGGGATAAGCGGCAACCCGGGCGCGAAGGTCCGTTAGTTCCTCTTCCTGCCGGGCAAGAGAAACTTCAGATTAGAATCGATTCTGGATACCGCTTGGATCAGGAAGTTCGAGTCCCTTGCGGAACTTCAGCTTGGCCGCTCCCCTGTCGTTCAAGTACTTGGCCAGTTCAAGGTCAACCTTGGTCGGCACGGTTACCCCGGCCTGGGCCAGTGCCTGGCGAAGGAGCGCTTCGGCCTTGGTGGCAAAGGCGATCGAGTCTCCCAGTACCCGCATCGACTCGCTGGGATTGTGAAACCCAACCGAATTCTCAGCGCCGATAAAAGTGCAGCGGTAGAAGGCCTCTTCATAGTATTCCTTGGCCTTGGCGTAGAGCGATTTGTCGATTGTCTTGCCAACTGCCTGGGCAGCATGGGTCATCTCGAAGAGTTTCGCCACGGTGGCCGTTGCATAACCGGCGCGGATCTGCAGGGATACTGTTCTGTCCTGAATAGCGATGATTTGGTTCTTTAGCCATTCCGGGCTCTCTGCATGGCACTGGATACAGCCTTTCAGGCCATTTTTCAGTGGGCTGGTGATGCGATGATCGGATGCCTTGTGGACACCGACCTTGGTGTAGGGCATATGACAATCTGCACAGGAAGCGCCTGCCTTCCAGTGAACGCTGTTGTTGGAAAAGAGTTCGTATTCAGGGTGGCGGAGGAATCCCAGCTTGAAGCCGGTCACGGTCTGTTTCCACTCCAGATATGAAGGGTCGCTATTTATCTTGGCGATGATGTTTTCAATGGTGATGTTGCCCAACTTGCTTCCCTGCCAGGGGAAAAACAGGCCGACCGACTTCATATCCTTGTCCTTGGGTATCACGTAGGTGACATGGCACTGGGCGCAGACCAGGGTCCGTTTCGTCTGGTGGTCGAGCTTTGCCGTATCCACCCCCATGCCGCGTAGCGCGGCGCCAAGGGTGAAATCACGTGACAGGTTCAGGGACATGTCCCTGTTGTTGTGGCAATCGATGCATGCAACACTGAGAGTGGCGTACTTCTGGTCGGGAATCCTGGCCAGTACCTCCTTGTAGGGTGTCTTGTAGTAGTCGGCCCCCATGGTTTTCATGAGGTGGTTGACATATGGGGTTTTACAGGTGAGGCAGACGCCGCCGGCCTTGAGACGTGAGGAGTCGATATCGAGCTGATCCTGGACCATGTGCGAATGCCCGCGGGGTTCGTTGTAGCCGATCCCGAAACCCCATCCATTAAAGAGCAGGGCCAGGTAGGGATACTCGGAGAGCTTGTCGACCATGGACTTGGGATCGTCATTCCCTTTTTTATATTTACTCAGCCCGGAAACTTCGGGCGGTTCAGCCGTCTTTTTCCACATTTCATATTCCACCGGAAAAGCCTTGCCCCATTCGGCCGGATCGATCGTTCCGTCCGTAATCTTCACCGCCCTCACCTGCTCGGCTTTCTGAGGAGAGCAGCCGTTGGCAAGCAATCCGGCACATGCCGCCACAACTACAAAGAACACGCTTCTCATCTTCATTGGTGTACCCCCTTTTCAGTAAATTCAGAGTGTTTCTATTGCTCCGCTTCGCAAATGGTTAATACTTCGATGGCAACTCCAGCATTTTTGTTCCGTGTTGATGGGGGAGACCAGCTCCTCGTGACATCTGATACAGTTAGCCTGGAGTACCTTGGCGCCATGTTCGGAAAGCTTGATCCGTTCCGGGGTGTGACCTGAATAGAAGAAGATCGCGTCCTTCATGCCGTCTATGGACTTCCAGATGTAATGAATCGCCAGGTTCTCGTTCGGCAGATGACAGTCTACACAGCGGTTTCTGCGATGCGCGCCTGAATGCAAAAAAGCGATATGCTGACTCTCCATGACATGACATCCCGCGCAAAAACCGGGAGAGTCAGACTTTGCCAGTAGCCGGGGTGGTCCCACCAGCAGGAACGCCGCAACCAATATCGCAGCTATTCCCGCAAGGCCCAGCATCATCGCACGTTTATTATTCAACCAACTCGACATCATTCCACCTCCCCCATCGCTGCAATCACCCACGCTCTCCGCATGTTTCAACCTGGTTCAGTCCCAGCCAGGCCGGATGATATAATCAAGCGCCTCGCCCATAAGAGCGCTTATCTCCCCAAAGGCGGAACTCTCCGCTTCCCTGAAATCTCACCCTGCTTCTTTCTGCTGAGGAACAGAGAATACAACCGGCTTGGCAGCAGAACCTTCCACCGCCTTAACAGCAATGGCCTGTACCTGCACGTATGATTTTTCCACCTGCTCTCCCAGGTTCGAGATACGTGTCGCCTGATCCTTCACAAGCGCTTCCAGCGAAACGATTTTAGATTCAAGAACATTCCGCTCCCCTTCAAACTCCTTCTGCAACAGTTCCAGCCTGAATTTTGCCTCGGTCTGCACCTTGTCAATTGCCAGCTTGATCTCACGGGCAACCGTGGTTTCCAGCTCTTTGGGATAAGCGGCAACTCGGGCGCGAAGGTCCGCCAGTTCCTGTTCCTGACGGGCAATTGACTGCTCTCGTTCTCCGAACTCACGGTCTGTCTGCTCACGTCTGAGAGCAATTTCACGCTCAAGACGCTCCTTTTCCTCCGCAAATCCGGCCTTTTCCTTTTCAAATGCATCCTTGGCAGAAAGACGATCCCGCTGTAGATTGTATTCAAAATCATCTTTCTCCCTGATGCGTTTCTTTGCTTCTATCGCCTCCAGCTCTTTCAGTTCCGCGGCACGCTGCGCCTTCTCCATCTGCCATTGCGCCTTTATTTCCTCAATCTCACGGGTCAGCGTCTCTTTACGTTCAGCCATGTCGGATTCATACTCTTCCTTCTTTATGCTCTGCGCCTCAATAAGGGCGGAAAGACTGGATGCCGCCTTTTGAATTTCGTAGATTTCAGTAAGCTCTTTTTCTTTTTCAGCTATGGCTCTTTTAACAGCCTCATAGCGAGTGGATTCTTGCTCAAGTCGATCCGAAAGAGTGGTCAGAACCTTCCCAACCTCTCCTTTAAGTGTGCTGATTTCCCTGATTATTCCATCGGTTGTCAAGGTATCCGCAACAGAGACTGCCTCATTTACAATCTTTTCCGCAACCTTTTGCTCGGGCGTGGCCGATGTCTCCCGTTTTTCCTCCATCTGGGTCAAAAGATCAGTGTACGCATCAAGCATTTCCTGTTTTGTGTTGGTTGTTGAGAGCTTTTTTGATGGTTTGCGTTCTGCCATTTGCTACTCCTTTCCAGTCATATGTTTTACTATCGATTTACTGAATAACTCGAAATCTGAAAGGTGCCGACGCAACACAAGTACAACGATCTCCGCGTCAACCGCCTCGTACTGATGAACAACAATATTTCTGAATTTGGCCATTTTGTCCATCACAGCTGCTTGCTCACGGGTCAGGATTCCACTTTCCGAAGGTATCTGCATATGTCTCTGGTGTCCGTAATGCGCTATCGGATATGACATGACTTGCAATATCAGCACAAAGCTCAATCATCATCTGCAAGGTACGCTCAACGATTCTCTGTATCTTCCAGTCGCTTCGATACTGGTCAACCGTAATGGCTGAATACTCGGAAATCTGTTTCCGGTAATCATCCAGAGAGGCGAGCTTGCGAAAAACCAGTGCTTTATCCACCATCAGGCAAACCTCCTGAAAAGAATATCCTGTTCTAATCGACTGAAATCAAAATACTCACGCAACGCAAGCGACTCAAAACTATGTCGAAGAAATGGCTGTTTATCAACCAACACGCGCTTCTTCTTCAAAATCCTGCCAACCAAGCTTATCGGGGCACAGTTCAGTATGACCAGATCAATCTCATCTGTCTTCAATATATCTGTTAAACTACCTAATATTTCAAGTTTTGCTTCAGCTTTGTCAACATAACTATCAAGATAAATAGCTATATCTATATCTGACAGAGGTCGTTGTTCTCCCATTGCCAGCCCACCAAAGATATAGGCAAATATGATCCGGCTATCACTAATCAAGAGCGGTTCCAGAAGAGCTAACCGGCTTAATGCTTCTGATGATAACGTATTTTGTTTTATCATTTTATTCACCTGAAAAAACATACAGATCTAATCCTGCACCCAGCCGTTTTCGAGATCAAGCTCCTCCAGATACCGGGCTGCCTCTTCGTACTCCTCATCGGTTATCTTGCGTTTAACGCCATCCGTTATCATGGCATTGTGTGCCGGAAAGTACTGCCGCATCAGGGAGATGTTTGTTTCGCTGCCTATATTTTCAACGATCCAACGCATGGTATCTTGTGTGCCAGCCAGCCCCTCCGGCAGGACAAGATGCCGGATGATCAAGCCTTTTGTCGCCACTCCTTCTTCGTCAAGCTGAAGATGCCCCACCTGACGAAACATCTCGCGCACCGCAATCCGGTTGATGTCACAATAGCCGGACGCCGATGACAGTCGCATTGCTGCGGCATTATCAGAATACTTCATGTCCGGCAGGTAGATAGCCACTACGCCATCCAGAAGGCGCAGGACATTGGCCTTTTCATAACCGCTGGAGTTCCAGACAATCGGGAGTCGGAATCCCTGCGGAATTGCCAGCCAGAGTGCTGCCAGTATTTGTGGCATAAAATGGGTAGGGGTGACAAAATTGATGTTATGCACACCATGCCGTTGCAGGCGCAACATCCGCCCGGCCAAAGCAGTGGTAGTCAACTCCTCGCCATTGCCCAGTTGACTGATGGGAAAGTTCTGACAGAAGCGGCATTTCAGGGAGCAGCCGGACAGGAAGATTGTGCCCGAGCCCTTGGCGCCGGAGATCGGAGGTTCTTCTCCGGTATGAACGTTTGCAGAGGCAATTTTGGGTTTCAGTCCGGAACAGCAGATGCCTCGTTCATCCTTCAAACGGTTGACACCGCAGTTGTGGGGACAGAGGTCGCAACTCTTCAGCCTTTGGAAGGCTTCTCGAACCCGGTTCAGCAATTCGCCTGACTGGTAAAGATCGAGATACATCATCTAAACCTTCAAGATATCATCGGATAAGATCTGATTCTATTGCCATTTTTGCTTTTCCATCATCTCCACAAACCTGGCGAACAGATACTGTGAGTCGTGCGGCCCCGGCGACGCCTCAGGGTGATGCTGAACTGAAAAGATCGGCAGGGTGCGGTGACAGATCCCTTCCACGGTTTGGTCATTCAGGTTTTCGTGTCCAAGACAGGCGGCATCACCCAGTGAAGCCAGGTCAACGGCAAAACCGTGGTTCTGGGCAGTGATTTCAACCTTGCGGGTGGAGATATCCATAACCGGCAGGTTGGAACCATGATTGCCGAACAGCAGCTTCACGGTTTTACCACCCAAGGCCAGTCCCAGAAGCTGGTGCCCCAGGCAGATGCCGAAGATCGGTTTTTTGCCGACAAATTTCCGTATTTCAGCCTGCGCCTGCACCAGCGGTTCTGGATCGCCCGGACCATTCGAGAGAAAGATGCCATCCGGATTCATGGCCAGAGTCTCTTCAGCCGGAAAATTTGCCGGAACAACGGTCACGTCGCAACCGGCATCCACCAGACAGCGTAGGATGTTGTATTTGATACCGAAATCGTAGGCAACGACCTTATACTTGAGTCTGCTGCGGTCAACTTGTGGATAGCCATTTTCAAGATCCCACACCCCTTCACTCCAGTGGTATGGTTTGTCACAACTGACGCCGCTGGCAAGATCCAGCCCTGCCATACTGGGGATCGCCCGCGCCTTGGCAACCAGGCTGTCGTGATTGAAGTTTGTGGTTGAGATAACTCCATTCTGAGCTCCCTTGTCACGCAGATGGCGAGTCAGGGCACGGGTATCAATACCATGGATACCCACCACACCATTCTCCTTGAGATATGCATCAAGACTCATGGTCGCGCGCCAGTTGGAATAGCAGTCCTGATATTCCCTGACGATGAAGCCGGACAGGAACAGGCCGCGACTCTCAATATCCTCGGGATTTATGCCGGTGTTACCGATCTGGGTGTAGGTCATGGTAACCATCTGCCCCTTGTAGGATGGGTCGGTCAGTACCTCCTGATAGCCGGACATGGCAGTATTGAACACCACTTCACCAGTAACCTCGCCCGGCGATCCGAACGATTTACCTTCAAAAATGCGCCCGTCAGCTAGCGCTAAAACTGCTTTCATAAGTTCAACTCCTGGAAATAACTCATTTACATGTGAGCCTCTTGCAAAACTCCTAAAACTGGATTTAGGAGCTGTAAATAAATGACTTGGTTATATTGCGCTCAGATTCGGGTCAGATTTGGCTGAACTGATTGAGGCAAACCGCAGACGTAGCAGAGCTACGTTGAGGATTTGGTGATTGAAGTTCGGTCAAAGATGGCCTGAAGATGAGATGCAATATGGCCATGTTATTTTTTTACAGCTCCTTAGCGTTTATAAACCACTTTGCCGGCAAGAATGGTACAGGTCGCCACCCCCTTGACACGCCACCCCAGGAAAGGGGAATTTCTGGACTTGCTGGCCAGCTTGTCCGCCTCAACCTCCCACTCGACAGATGGGTCGATCACAGTGATGTCGGCCACGCTGCCTACCCTAATGTTTCCACGCTGTAAACCTAGAATATTAGATGGGTTGCATGTCATTTTTTCTATCATCTGATTAAGGGTGAGCACCCCATCGGTTACCAGTTTGAGCGAAAGTGGCAGGGAGGTCTCCAGGCCTATAATACCGTTCAGGGCCACATTGAATTCCACATCCTTTTCGTCCAGATGGTGGGGGGCATGGTCTGTTGCAATAGCGTCGATGGTTCCGTCTGCCAATCCTGCCTTGATGGCAGCTACATCATCATCCTCGCGCAAAGGCGGGTTCATCTTGGCGTTGGTGTTGTAACCGCGCACTGCGTCGTCGGTCAGGGTAAAGTAATGAGGCGCGGTTTCGCAGGTGACCTGAACACCACGCGCCTTGGCCTCGCGGATGATCCTCACCGACCCCTTGGTGGAGACATGAGCTATATGGATCGGTGCGTTGGTGTATTCAGCCAGCATCACATCGCGGACTGTGGCGATATCCTCTGCCACGCGGGGAATTCCCTTTAACCCAAGTTCAGTGGAGGTAAAACCCTCGTTCATGGTACCTTCACCCACCAAATCCAACTCCTCTGCATGGGAAATGACCATGATCCCGATTCCGGCAGCATACTGCAATGATCTCCGCATCAGCTCGCTGTTAACAACCGGTCTGCCATCGTCGGAGACCGCCACGCAACCGGCCTCTTTGAGTTCACCCATCTCGGACATGCGCTCACCGTTCAAACCATAGGTGATGGACCCGATCGGGAATACATTACAAAACCCCTCGGCCCTGGCCTTGTTGATTATGTAACCGGCTATTGCCTTGTTGTCGATAACCGGCTTGGTGTTGGGCATACAGCAGACAGATGTAAAGCCGCCTGCGACTGCGGCCCTGGCGCCGCTTACGATATCCTCTTTATACTCCAGGCCCGGATCTCGCAGATGCACGTGCATATCGATCAATCCAGGTACAACATAATTACCGGAAGCATCCAGTACTTCAGCGCCGACAGGCGCCTTTAGTCCCTTGCCAATCTCTTTGATCAATCCGTTTTCCACTACAACATCCAGCGTATCGTCCATACCCTGGGAAGGATCGATCACCCGTCCATTTTTGATCAGAAGATTCATATGGTCACCTCGTTATCAGGAATTTGACATTCGTTGCAGAACCGTTTCATTCGAGCTCGCCGCCGCAGACGTGGTATAGCATTGCCATCCTCACCGCCACACCATTTTCCACCTGCTTGAGAATATGGGAACGGGCGCCATCAACCACGTAGCTGGACATCTCCACCCCGCGGTTGATCGGGCCGGGATGCATTACAATGGCATTAGGCTTGGCCAGCTTGATGTTATCCGGGTTCAGGCCGAAGTAGCGTGAATACTCGCGGGTATTAGGCATGAGGGTCTTGCCCTGACGTTCCTGCTGGATACGCAGCATCATGACCACATCCGCATCCTGAATGGCCTCCTTCATGCTGCCGCAGACCGTGACGTTGCCCAAGCGCTCAACAGAGGGGGGCATCATGGTTGGCGGCCCTGCCAGATAGATATGGGAACCCAGCTTGGTCAGGCCTTGAATATCGGAGCGGGCCACCCGGCTGTGTGTGATGTCTCCGACAATGGCAACCTTGAGCCCGTCAAGCCTGCCAAAACGGTCCTTTATGGTCAGCATGTCCAAAAGTCCCTGAGAGGGGTGTTCGTGAGCGCCGTCACCGGCATTAATCACCGAACAGGTGACCTTCTTTGCAAGATGATAGTGCGCGCCGGAGACGGAATGGCGCATGACAATGATATCCGGCTTCATCGCCAACAGGTTGAGGGCCGTATCCGCCAGGGTTTCACCCTTGGTGGCCGAACTGGAAGAAGGCGTGATATTAACGGTATCGGCCGAAAGCCGCTTGGCGGCAATCTCAAAGGATGTCCGTGTCCGGGTGGACGCCTCGTAGAACAGGTTGATAATGGTCTTGCCACGTAATGTCGGGACCTTCTTGATTTCCCGGCCGTTGATCTCCCGCATGTTCTCGGCCGTTGAGAGGAGTAGTTCCATATCCTCTTTTGTCAGGTCCCTGAGCGCAATGATGTCCCTATGCTTGAACTCTGCCATGCCACCCTCCCTTCGCTATTTTTCCAGAACAACCTCAATAGGTTGATTCTTTTCATTAAAAATTACAGCCACATTTTCCTTAAGGCTGGTGGGTACATTGCGCCCTACGAAATCAGCCCTGATAGGCAACTCGCGATGACCACGATCAATCAGTACCGCCAACTGGATTGACTGTGCCCGACCATGGTCCATAAGCGCATCCATGGCTGCACGAATTGTGCGACCGGTAAAAAGCACATCATCCACGAGCACCACCCGTTTCCCCTCCAAAGAGAAGGAAATGTCGGTATTACCAACAGGCAGATGCGTTGCATGACTTTTTATGTCGTCACGGTAGAGGGTAATGTCAACGGCGCCTACCGGGATCACAGCGCCTTCGATAATACCGATAGTTTTGCCGATCTCCTCTGCCAGAAATGCGCCCCCTGAGCGAATACCGATCAGGACAAGGTTCTTTACCCCCTTGTTCCGTTCCAGTATCTCATGGGAAATACGGGTAAGTGCGCGTTTTACACCACTTTCATCCAATAGTACCGTCAGTGTTTCCGTCATAGCGATCACCTCTTTCTTTTGATACAAAAAAAGAGCCTCACCGCGCCATGCGGTAAGACCCTTTGGATATCAGTTTCATGTCTATTCATTGGTATCACCTTTGCCAGCCTCTCGGGCTAAATTAAAAGGTAGTTATATATTGTATCGGGAATGTACCACCACCAGACTATCAGGTCAAGAAAGATTTGACAAAAACAAGACCGTCCGCATGTGATCAATTTCAGCCCTGGCTGTCATGCAAAAAGACCAAAACAAGCCCCTTATTTTGGCATAGGGCAATACATGTTGCCATAAGGGCGCTTGCTGCGGGGAAGAACCTTGACAAAGTCTTCTTTTAGAACCTCTTGCGGATCAAGTTTGAAATCCTTGCAGTATTCCTCGATATATCCCTCAAGCTCTATCTGATCGTTATCGTCAAGGTCAAAGACACCAACCTCTTTGGCCAGGCGTGACTCGTCCACACCACCGCGTACATAGATTACACCGCCATGCATACCGGTGCCAAGCAGGTAGCCATGCTTGGCTTTATCGGGGTTATCGGTGTACATGCCAAGCAGGATCAAGACGCCGCCCGCCATATATTCACCAAAGAAATCACCGGCCTTGCCACCGGCAATCAACACCGGTCTATTGTCCTGGTATGACTTCATATGGATGCCAACACGGTAACCAACGTCCTTGAGAATATGGATTCTTCCACCACGCATGCCGTAACCAAGAACATCTCCGGCATGACCGTGAACAATCACCTTACCGGAATTCATGGTATTACCGATATTATCCTGGGCATTTTCGTTCACAATAATGGTGGCGCCGTTCATAAAAGCAGCAAGATCATTGCCTGGAACACCGTTAATGGTGATAGTTACATTTTTGTTGATGCCATCGCCGATAAAATATTGACCGTTGACATTTTCGAGTTCAATTGTTTCTGCGCCTGTTGCGACCGCTTCACGCACTTTTGCATTAAGATCGCGGTAGTGAATGCCCTGTGCATCTATTTTCATTGTAATCTCCGAAAGCTGAGGGTCAGGGTTCCAGAAACAAGGGCCAACTGATATAAACATTGAGCCTTGATGCTTGCCCATTACCCTGAAGTCAGGGACTTGGAATAAAAGTCCCTCAGGCGTTGCCTTCCAGCATGGCGATAACCGGCTCACCGCCACGCGGAGACCAGATACGGGAAGGATTGGGACATATTTCGCGAATAGCGGACTCCTCCGAAGCCATGTAGACAAAATCCTCATACTCGGCACAGACCAGCGGTCGCAGCTTAACCCTGTCGTTAAGACCGATCAGCCCCTTGTTGCTGGCAAAAAGAATTGCAAAAGGGCCGTTCAACAAGGCGCTGCCATACACCTGACGTATGGCTGTGTAAAGCTCTCGCTCATTGTCCGGCAACTGATCGATTAATGACCAGAACGGGGGCGCCAGCGCGGTACAGGCCAGTTCCGGCGTCAAGCCGTGTTTCCGGATCAGCATATCCAGCATATAAGCAACAACCTCGGTATCTGTGAGCATGGTGCAGAGGTATCCGTACATTTCCAGGTAGCGTTTGTTGATGCCGTAGGACGATATCTCTCCATTGTGGACAATGGACCAGTCCAGCAAGGTGAATGGATGGGCGCCGCCCCACCAGCCCGGGGTATTTGTCGGAAAGCGGTTGTGGGCGGTCCAGATATGGCCACTGTACTCTTCCAACCGAAAGAACGCGGCAATATCCTCAGGAAAACCAACTCCCTTGAAGGCGCCCATGTTCTTGCCGGAAGATACTACAAAGGCCCCATCGATCTCATGGTTTATGGCCATGACATGCCGAACGATGACATCCTCTTCGGTTAGTCCCTGATACTCTACAGCCTCCCTGTACTCTTCATTTTCCAGGGGGGTGACAAAATAACGCCTGAAAGCCGGTGGATTGACAATGGCCTTTGTGCGACAGGTTGGAATATCTTCCTGCTGCTCAATAAAGAAATTGGCATCAAGGTACTCCTCGGTCATCTGCTGCGCCATGACGTTTTCATACATAAGATGAAAGGCATAAAACTCCTTATAGTCAGGGTAAATGCCGTAAGCGCCGAATCCGCCACCGAGGCCATTGCCACGGTCATGCATGAGCGAAATGGATTTGATGATTACCGAACCGTTGACCCGCGTCCCCTTTTTGGAAATAAAGCCGGTCAGGCCGCAGTTGGAGATCTCTTTTTCAAAGATGTGGGTAGGTTGCCGTCTATTCATAAATATCTCCGGATTTTGTGCCATTTCAATTACCGTTAATGTCCAGCTGCAACAGAACGCTTGCCGGTATCCACCGCCTTGCCTTGAGGGGCGAAAAGTCGGGTTCTGATCTCCTTCGAGAGGTTGATAAAGCCGAAATCCGGCAGCAGCAGGCTGTCCTTAAAGGGGGTCATATCGACCTTTTCCCTGATCAGCCCGGAAAAGATACCGGCCCGATCAACACTTCCAACCAGCACGGCGCCTACCAGCCGATTGTTTTGCAACACAATTTTCCGGTACTGGTAGTTCTGAATATCCTGAAAGGTGTGAATTTCATACTCACTCGGGTTACCCGGATTGGTTACCCCCATGGAGATGGTGGAGACCTTGAAAAACTCGATGGAGTTCATAGCCAAGCCCCCCTCATACTGTTTTTTCCCTCCAGCCATGGCTATTCCGGCAACATCGCCCTGCGTATAGGCATCGGGCCAGATTGGCATGGGGTTTTTCTGACCGCTGAAAAAATCTGTTGCCTCGGCCACATCACCTGCGGCATACACATCAATTACCGATGTCTGCATGGTATTATCCACCACGATGCCACGGTTGACCTCAACACCACTTCCCTTGAGGAAGCCGGCTGCCGGTCGAACACCAATAGCCACTATAACCGTATCACAGAGAATATAATCACCGGACTTCAATGTCACACCGGTAATCTCGCCCCCCTCTCCTTCGATTCGGACAACGGTATCCTCATTGATAACATCAATGCCGTTAGCCTTCATCTTGCGGGCCACAATCTTGCCTGCCGGACGGTCAAAGGCCGAAGAAAGCACCCGGTCTGCCAGTTCAACAACAGTAACACTCTTGTTTAGCAGGTTCAGACCTTCAGCCGCCTTGAGACCGATCAGACCACCGCCGATAACAACAGCACGGGTTATGTCGGAGGAGAGCCCCTTCAACTTGGCAGCGTCATCCCATGTTGTAAATGTAAAGACCCGATCCTTATCCGCCATACCCTCAATCGGGGGAATGAACGGATCGCCGCCGGTGGCC
>JBAYZR010000057.1:0-13691 GCA_041672425.1 Pedobacter sp.
ACTGCGGAAATCAGCGATTATAGCTGCCATCATGGGCGGCGCCAGTTATGGATTCGCCAGGCAGATGCTGAAAGAACCGCTGGCCGGCCTTTTCTACAACCAGCGCATACCGGTTCCCCTGGAGTTGCCAGCCGCCGGACGTTACGCAACACTTGCCTCCAGCAGCCTTGGGCTGGACCTACAGACGGTCGACCTGTCCCGACTGGAAACATTCCTGTTCTGGAGCGCAGAAGACTGTGCCATCACTGACGAATATTTTGAGCGGCAGAAACGAAACATCCTATTCGTTCCGGAAACGAGCGCCGCCTACAAGAATTATCCGCCGGAAAAGTTTGCCCGGCTGGCCGCAATGCTGGGCGAAAACATCCTGATTTGTCACGGCAATCAACAAGAGTTTCATACCGCAGCGTTGATCGCCGAAAATAATCCCAATATCAGGGTATTACCACGGCTCAATATCAACGAGCTCAAGGCGGCTGTTGGCCGCTGCGATCTGGTAATCGGCGGAGATTCAGGCCCTACACACATAGCCTGGGGCAGCGGAATACCTTCTATCACACTTTTCGGCGCCACCCCGGTCTGCATCTATCCCACAAAACGCAACAAAGTCATCAAAACATCATCTCGGGTCAACCTTCGCAAGCCCGACTCGACAGATTTCTCGGTTTGCAACATACCAGAGACAGAGATAGTACAGCTTGCAGAGGAACTTTTGGGATGATCAAGAACAATGATGGAAAATCAACCATGAGCCTCCATCGCCTATCCCGCACCGAACTCCTGATCGGCGCCGATGGCCTGGAAAACCTGAACCGTAGGCATGTCATGATCTGCGGTATCGGTGGGGTCGGCAGCTACGCGGTCGAAGCATTGGGACGGGCCGGAGTTGGTCATATCACCCTGGTGGATTTCGACGACATCTGCCTGACCAATATCAACCGCCAGATCCATGCCCTTTCCAGCACCGTTGGCCAGCCCAAGGTCGAGATCATGGCCGCACGACTGCGCGACATCAATCCTACTGCGGAGATCGTGCCGGTTAAGGCTTTTTTTTCACAGGATACCGCTTGCCGCCTACTCTCGCCCCGCCCCGATTTTGTTTTGGACGCCATCGATCACTTCACTGCTAAGGCTAACCTGATTACTATTTGCCGCGAGCAGGGCATCCAGGTCATCTCCAGCATGGGGGCTGCCAACAAGCTTGATCCGACCCAAATACGTGTTGCCGATATTTCAGCAACCCGCAACTGCCGCATGGCCCGTAGCATGCGCAAAATACTGCGCAAGACCGGTATCGTCACTGGCGTACAGGTCGTATATTCCACTGAGATGCATCGCGAGCTAGATCCGGCAGCAAACCACTGTGGTACTGAATGCATCTGCCACAACAATCTTGATGAACAGGTCTTCAGCTGCGACAACAGGCGTGTGATCCTGGGAAGTATCTCCTTTATCCCCTCAATTTTCGGATTAACCATGGCAGGGGTCGTAGTAAATGAGTTGCTTGCCAAATGACTGTTACTGTCCAAAGAATATTTCTCGTATACAGAGTTTTTCCAGTTGAAGAATTCCGGACTACGGTTATACTTTTTTCATGATGTATATCAAATCGGTGACAGGAGGATGACATGGGTAAGGAATATTCACTTCAAGAGGCCCTAAAGCTTGCTATCAGAGCAGAGAAGGACAGTATGGATTTTTATCGCAAGGCCTCTTCGGTAGCCAAGAACGAGCGGGCAAAAAAGGTACTCGATCTGTTGGCTAACGAGGAGGTTGGCCATCTCAAGGCATTTTTCGACCATTACAAAGGGAGTGATTTCGGCGACATCAATACGTATATTGACTCTCCGGCAGACGAGAAAAACCCGACTTATGTAAAACTAATGAAGGCTATCGATGAGAATCTTGTTGAACAAAGGGCGATGGAACTTGCACTGATTGAGGAAAAGGATTGCATAAGTCAATACACCCAGCTGGCTCAAGGCGTTGTAGATCCAGCAGTCAGAGCTGTTTTTGCGCGGGTGGTCAAGGAGACTCAGGGGCACTACGATCTTATTGAATCGGAATATGCCCACATCATGGGCATGGTTCATGAGAGCGATCAAAACATATTCGTCAGGGAATAGCACAAAGTAGGGGCCGCCCTGTTGGCCAACCACAACGGGGTTGCCCCTACCTACCAATCACACGTCCCATTTAACCAATAAACCTCATCTATTTTTACTATTTCAAACGATTCGCATAGAGTGGAAACTTCTTCATCATCTGGTTGACTTTGCCCTTGATGGCTTCCAGTTTCTCATCATTGCCGATATTGGCCATGGCATCTGCTATAAAGCCTGCCACCAACTCCATTTCAGGCTCCTTTAGCCCATGGGAGGTACAAGCCGGGGTGCCAACACGAATGCCGGAGGTGACGAAAGGTGAACGAGTCTCGAAAGGCACCGTGTTTTTGTTAACGGTGATTCCAGCCTTGTCCAGCGCCTCTTCAGCAGCCTTGCCGGTTATCTCTGTGCCGGAGAAATTGATCAGCATCAGATGGTTGTCAGTACCGCCACTGGTCAGCTTGAATCCCTGCTTCGTAAGGGCTTCGGAGAGAGCTTTTGCATTCTTGACGATCTGCTGCTGGTAAGATTTGAATTCAGGTTGTAGCGCCTCTTTGAAAGAAACTGCCTTGGCAGCGATGACATGCATCAACGGGCCGCCCTGGATGCCGGGGAAAATCTGGGAGTTGATGGCTTTGGCAAACTCTTCGCGACAGAGGATCATGCCGCCTCTAGGTCCGCGCAGGGTCTTGTGAGTGGTGGTGGTAACGAACTCAGCATGGGGAACCGGACTTGGATGGAGACCAGCGGCAACCAGGCCGGCGATGTGGGCCATGTCGACCATAATAACTGCGCCAACCTTGTCGGCAATGGCACGGAAGGCGGCAAAGTCTATTACACGAGGATAGGCGCTGGCGCCAACTACGATCATTTTGGGCTTATGCTCGACGGCCAGACGCTCCACTTCAACATAGTCAATGGTCTCGGTATCAATGGAAACACCGTAGGGTACGATGTTAAAAAAGCGGCCCGAAAAGTTGACCGGGCTTCCGTGGGTAAGATGCCCGCCATGGGACAGGTTCATACCCAGGATGGTGTCACCCGGCTTGCAGGCAGCAAAATAGACCGCCATATTGGCTTGCGAACCGGAATGTGGCTGAACATTGATGTGATCGGCTCCGAACAATTCTTTGGCACGGTCGATAGCTAACTGTTCAACAACATCTACATGTTGGCAGCCGCCATAGTAGCGCTTACCGGGGTATCCTTCTGCATATTTGTTTGTAAGCACTGATCCCTGTGCCTCCATAACTGCCTCTGAAACGAAATTTTCCGAGGCGATAAGCTCCAGGTTATACTCCTGTCGTTCAGTCTCGTGACGAATGGATTCGGCTAATTCAGGGTCAAACTGGGAAAGGATGGACATGGCATCTCCTTAAAAATTAAAAAATATGCATACTGTTTGCACAAAAACGAAACGGGGCTTTATTCAAGTCCCGTTTGATCACTTATACTGCAACATACTTATTTACAATACTTTTTCTCAATAGCAGAGATCATATCCAGACGGTTTTGATGACGCCCCCCCTCAAAGGAAGCATCCAGCCAGGCGCCAACAAGGTCACAGGCCTTCTGTTCGTCCAGCACGCGCCCTCCCAACACAAGAATATTGGCGTTATTATGTTCTTTTGCCATGCGGGCCATAAAGACATCTGTTACCAGTGCTGCGCGTATACCCGGAACCTTGTTTGCCGCGATGGACATACCGATACCGGTGCCGCAGATGAGAATACCACTTTTAATTGAGCCGTTAGCTACCGCCTCGGCAACCTTTAAGCCAAACGTCGGGTAATCAACCGAAGCATCCGTGTCAGTACCGGCATCAGAAACCTGGAGTTCCCGTCGCGTGAGATAGCTTTTCAGGGCAGTCTTGAGGTTAAGTCCGCCATGATCACTTCCGATAACAATCATTGCAGTCTCCGGACTATATCTTCTTGAACAATAAGGTAGCGTTGGTACCGCCAAAGCCGAAGGAGTTGCTCATGGCATACTCGACCTTTGCATCACGAGCTGTGTTGGGAACATAATCCAGATCGCATTCCGGGTCTGGCTCAACATAGTTGATCGTCGGTGGTACAACACCTTTTTCCATAACCAGGCAGCAGAAGACCGCTTCCACCCCACCGGCGGCGCCCAACAGATGGCCGGTCATGGATTTGGTGGACGAGACCATCAGATGCTTTGCGTGATCACCAAAGACGGATTTGATGGCCATGGTTTCATACAGATCATTGAATGGTGTTGAGGTGCCGTGAGCATTGATATATGTAACCTGCTCAGGATTCACCCCGCCGCCTCTGAGAGCCATATTCATGCAACGGGCAGCGCCTTCTCCACCAGGAGACGGCATTGTCAGATGATAAGCGTCACCGCTCATTCCATAGCCGGCAACCTCGGCATAAATCCTGGCGCCGCGTTTTTTGGCTGCTTCATATTCTTCAAGCACTACAATACCAGCTCCCTCACCCAGTACGAAGCCATCACGGTTCTTCTCAAATGGCCGGGAAGCGGTTTCAGGGCTGTCATTGCGGGTTGAAAGCGCCTTCATCACGGAAAAACCACCTATTGCAAGCGGGGTTACGGTAGATTCTGTGCCACCGGCGATCATGGCGTCAGCATCGCCCCGCTTGATGATGTGGTAGGCGTCACCAATGGAATGAGTTGCTGTGGCGCAGGCAGAAACAGAGGATATGTTGGGTCCCTTGGCGCCATATTTAATAGAAATCTGGCCAGGGGCGAGATTGATGATCAGCATGGGGATAAAGAAGGGAGAAATCTTTTTATAGCCGCCTTCCTGCAACGCCACATGATATTTTTCAATGGCTGGCAGGCCGCCAAGGCCGGATCCTACAAGCACCCCTACGCGCTCGGCGTTTTCTTCAGTAATGACCAATCCCGAGTCTTCCATGGCGAAATGTGCGGCGGCCATGGCATACTGGATAAAGAGATCCATTTTCTTGATCTCTTTTTTGTCAATAAAATCTTCAGGATTAAATCCCGAGACCTCACCAGCAATCTTGACAGGCATATCGGATGCATCAAAGCGTGTAATCAAGCCAATGCCTGATTTACCATTGACAAGCGCATCCCAGTTGGTGGCGTTACCGGTCCCAAGGGGAGATACAGCGCCCACTCCCGTAACTACAACTCTTCTCATGATATGTAACTCCAAGGGCTTGAACCAGGTTTAGAAAGGTAGAAAAGGAAAGAGGGGAGTAACTCCCCTCCCTCATTCAATGGATCGGTTTTCTTAGCTGTGCTCGGTGATATATTCGATAGCATCATTCACCGACTGGATTTTTTCGGCATCTTCATCCGGGATTTCGATATCAAACTCCTCTTCGAGAGCCATAACCAACTCAACAGTGTCCAGAGAGTCTGCACCAAGATCATCCATGAAGGAGGCTTCGGGTACTACCAGAGCTTCTTCCACACCCAGCTGTTCTGCAACGATTTCTTTAACGCGTTTTGCAATATCAGACATCTTTCACCTCCGTGTGTTGTAAACCTGATTCAGGTTTTGTTTTCCTGTTTTTGAGCACAGATTACTTAACAATGAATTTGTTAAAAGTCAAAACATAATTTTACTTACATATACATGCCGCCATTGACGGCCAACACCTGTCCGGTAATATATGCGGACTTGTCAGAAGCAAGGAACAGCACGGCATTGGCAATGTCATCGACACTCCCCAGGCGCTCCATTGGAATCTGGGCTGCAAGCTCCTGACGAGCTTTTTCAGGAAGCGCTTCGGTCATATCAGTTGCAATAAATCCTGGGGCAACGGCATTTACGGTTACATTGCGCCGTGCAAGCTCACGAGCGACAGACTTGGTGAGGCCGATAAGGCCGGCTTTGCTGGCGCAGTAGTTTGCCTGACCAGCATTGCCCATCTGACCAACGATTGAAGCAATGTTGATGATACGACCGTAGCGTTGTTTGGACATCACCTTCGAAACAGCACGGGTGCAGACAAAAGCGCCCTTTAAATTTACATTGAGGAC
Organism: Pedobacter sp.; assembly: GCA_041672425.1. Classification (GTDB taxonomy): domain Bacteria; phylum Desulfobacterota; class Desulfuromonadia; order Geobacterales; family Pseudopelobacteraceae; genus JACPFJ01. The sequence continues at coordinate 6,111 of JBAYZR010000057.1, forward strand.
AGCATCCCATTCCTCGTCTTTCATGCGCATAAGCAGGCCGTCGCGTGTTATACCGGCATTGTTTACAAGAATATCTACCCTTCCAAACCTCTCTGTAGCAGCTGCGATTAAACGCTCGGCATCATCTGCCATGGCAACGTTGCATTGGACTGCCAGACCTTCAGTTCCGTTCTTTGCAAGCTCGGCCACCAACGCCTCACATCCTTCCAGACTAATATCCGCAGCGACAATCTTTGCCCCTCCGGCTGCAAGGGCAAGCGCTATACTACGTCCGATACCGCGAGATGCTCCGGTTACAACAGCGACTCTATCTTTTACCATGATTCGTACTCCTTTCTCTTGATAGATAACGTGTTATTGTAAAGACTTAAGTCCGTTCAGATCCTCGACATTGGCCACTGAAACGTCTTTTGTGATCCTTTTAACAAGACCTGACAGAACCTTTGCAGGTCCAATCTCCACGTACCTATTCACACCGAGAGAGGTCATCTCCTGAACCGACTGTTCCCAAAGGACGGGTGAGCAGACCTGAGCCACAAGAAGATGTTGCACCTTGGCGCTATCCTGATTTGGTTTTGCCTCAACGTTGGAAACAACCGGAGATTTCATTGTACCATATGGAAGCAGAGCAAGCACTTCAGCCAACTTATCTGCCGCCGGCTTCATGAGTGCACAGTGAAAGGGGGCGCTAACAGTAAGAAGCATCGCCTTCCTGAATCCCCTGGCCTTGGCAATCTCAATGGCGCGATCAACTGCTCCGGCATGACCGGCAATCACAATCTGTCCCGGAGAATTGAAGTTAGCCGGTGATACCACTTCCCCCTGAGAAGCCTCCAGGCAGATTTCCTCAAGAATTATTTTATCGATGCTCAGCATTGCCGCCATGGCTCCGACTCCAACCGGCACCGCCTCCTGCATGAAGGTACCACGAGCACGAACCGTTTTAACCGCATCAACAAAGGTCATTGCGCCGGAGCACACAAGGGCCGAGTACTCTCCCAGGGAATGTCCGGCCAGATAATCGGCCTTCAGTCCGGATTCCTGTTCAAGAACACGTAACACCGCAATACTGGCCGTCAAAATCGCGGGTTGGGTGTTGGCGGTCAGCTTCAACTCGTCCTCGCTGCCCGTAAAGCAGATATCTGAGAGCTTGATGCCAAGAGCATCATCAGCCTCCTCAAACACCTGACGCGCAACCGGAAAGGAGTCAGCCAGTTCTTTGCCCATACCTGAATACTGTGATCCCTGTCCAGGAAAAATAAATGCGGTTTTACTCATGAAAAGTGTGCCCTCTTGATGTACGTTGAATACAAATAGTAAGAACTACCAGCGTATCAGTGCAGAACCATAGGTAAATCCTCCGCCAAAGGCATCCAGCAATACAATATCCCCGGGTGTGATGCGACCTGCCCGATTGGCTTCGTCCAGTGCAATGGGAATTGAGGCAGCCGAGGTATTACCGTAATTGTGGAGGTTTACGAAAACCTTGTCTTTAGTCAGCCCAAGACGTTTGCTCGTAGCATCAATAATGCGCTTGTTGGCCTGATGAGGGATAAAGAGTGATATGTCGGACGGTGACATGCCATTGGCGCTCAAAGCTGCGCAAGCAGCCTCCTCCATGGCTCGCACGGCATGCTTGAACACATCGTTACCTTCCATCTTGATATAGAACAGACGTTCATCAATCGTTCTTTTGCTGGTGGCAGGATTCCTGCTCCCGCTGCCGGTCTGGTAAAGCGTTTCCCAGAATGAACCGTTACTATATATATGGGTGGAAAGGATGCCGTTATCGCTACCTGTTGCCTCAACAACCGCTGCACCGGCGCCGTCACCAAACAATATGCAGGTATTTCGATCAGACCAATCGACGATGCGTGACAATACCTCGGCGCCGATAACAAGCGCCTTCTTTGCTATCCCGCTACGAATGTACTTGTCGGCGATTGAAAGACCGTAAACAAAGCCTGAACAAGCGGCTGAGATGTCAAAGGCAGCGGCTTTGTGAGCGCCGATTTCGTGCTGGATAATGCAAGCTGTGGAAGGAAGAGGAAAATCCGGGGTAACGGTGCCAAGTATGATCAGATCAAGTTCTTCGGCACTGATACCAGCCATTTCCATGGCACGTCGCGATGCATCAATTGCGAAAGTAGAGGTGAACTCACCTTCAACGGCGATACGGCGCTGATTGATGCCGGTTCTGGAGGTGATCCAATCGTCATCGGTATCAACCATCCGTTCAAGCTCTGCATTGGTGAGAATTTTATTTGGGAGGGAGGAGCCTGTCCCGATTATTCTGGTCATCAGCATGGCATCTCCATTAGGCAGCATCCTGGGCTTTCTGGCTTTCTCGTTGCATATAAACGGTATAATTTTCAGACAGTTTTTCAGAAACGTGCTCGCTTACACCACTTTTGGCATATTCATTCGCAAAGCGAATGGCATTTTTAATAGCTTTGATGTTGGAACCGCCATGACAGATCATGCCGACGCCATTAATCCCCAGCAAAGGAGCGCCGCCGTACTCGGCGTAGTCAACAATCTTCTTGAAACGACGGAATGCGCCACGAACAAAAAGACCACCGAGCTTCGATACCCAGGTCTTCATAATCTCTTTCTTCAGCATTTGGCCGGCAGCATCGGCCAAGCCTTCCGACAGTTTGAGTACTACATTCCCCACAAAACCGTCACAGACCACCACCTCCACGGTTCCCTTGAAAATGTCTCGTCCTTCCACATAGCCGGCATAGTTGAGGGATGTTTCCTTCAGGATGGAGTTGGTTTCGCGGGTAAGCTCATTCCCCTTGGAATCCTCTTCTCCATTGGACAACAGCCCCACTGCGGGGTTGGAAATACCCATGGCGTAGCGGGCGTAAACCTCTCCCATGATGGCAAACTGGACGAGATGCACCGGCTTACAATCCACATTGCCACCAACATCGAGAACAAGGGTTTTACCCTTGAGGGTTGGGAATATTTGGGCTATCGCTGGTCGTTCGATACCTTTTATGCGTTTTAAAACAAACATTCCGGCAGCCATGGTCGCTCCGGAATTGCCCGCACTTACCGCTGCGCCGGCTTTACCTTCCTTGACCAGGTCAAAAGCAAGGCGCACGGAAGAGTTGCGCTTTTTGCGCACCGCATCCGAAGCAGAATCGTGCATTCCGATTACTTCGCTCGCATGATAGATGTCAATGTCGAGGCCATCGCAGTTGTGCATCGCCAGTTCAGCTTCAAGCCGGGTACGATCACCCACCAGCGTTATGGGAATGCCAAACTCACGACTCGCGGCAACGGCGCCAGCAACCTCCACGACCGGTGCGTTGTCGCCCCCCATTGCATCAACAGCAACTCTCATTGCTCCAGATAATGACACGAAAAAGTCCGGTGTTACTGAGCTTTAGCAGGAGCAATAACTTCCTTACCCTTGTAAGTGCCGCAACTTGGGCAAACCCGGTGGGGCAGTTTGGGGGATTTGCATTGTGGGCAAATGGAAATGGACTGGGTCGTGAGGAAATCATGCGCCCGTCTCATGTTTTTGCGTGATTTGGAAGTCTTTTTCTTGGGTACTGCCATGTCGATTCTCCTTTTTCTGTATGTCGGCGCGCGTCGGCGCCATGTTGTTATCCGGATACCTTGAAATTTTTGAGAGCACTGAATTTAAAACTGGTCTGCTCATTTGAACAGTTGCACGTGGCGTGGTTCAGGTCAATACCACATACCGGGCATAGCCCTTTACAATCTTCATTGCAAAGAGGTTTTAATGGAATCTCCATGGCCACCTGTTCTTCGATCTCATGGGTGAGATCTATTTCATTGCTACTGTAGGTCGCTGAGATGAGATCCTGATTGCTCAACTCGGTTTCTTCCTCCTGGTCAACTTCCTGAGTGGTTCCCTTGCGGTAAATGATTGTGAACGTTGAGGCGATGCCTGCTTCGTAAGTCGCAATACAGCGTGAGCAGACAAGTGTGACCTGGGTATCCACCCGGCCCGAAACCCGCAAATGGTCGAATTCTCGCGCAGCGGTAATGTCGCCCAGGACAGGCCCGGTAAAGATGCATTCACCTTCGGACTGCATCCTGGAGAGTACTGGAAAAGACCCGGCAGGCGCCTCGAAATGTATGGGAATTGGTTTTTCCTGAATATGGTCGACAACAATCTTCATTCTGTCCGTCCGCAATGTATGTGCAATGCGATAAAATTCAAAGCAAATAAGTATATTGAATGCATTCCATTTGTCAAGATATTTACTATGTTACTGATTTCCTCCTGCCGTAAGACTCCAGCATATCTGCCATTGATGCCCTCAGATATCGCGGAACCATCCCCCACGAAAATCGCCAGCCCCAGTTGCCGGTAGCAGTCCCCGGGATGTTCATACGGGCCTCGGTCGGCAGATTAAGTAGATCCTGAAATGGAATAATCACTGTATTTGAAACAGACATGAGTCCAACCCTGACCATATCCGTAACAATCTTCCGACCGTCTGTGCCGAGATAATCGAGCGCCATCCGTTGGTTAGCAGGGGATAAGGCATTGAACCACCCCTGAGTGGTGTCGTTATCATGGGTTCCTGTGTAGACGACACAGTTTTTCACATGGTTGTGAGGTAAGTAGGGGTTTGCCGGTCCTGAATCAAAGGCAAACTGGAGGATCTTCATGCCGGGATAGCCGCAGTAGTTGCGTAGCGCCTCCACCTCTGGAGTTATTACCCCCAGATCCTCGGCGATGAATGAAAGTTTTCCGAGAGAGGCATGTAGGGAGTCGAAAAAAAGTTTTCCAGGGCCCTTGACCCACATCCCCTTGACTGCTGTCCGTTCTCCAGCCGGAACGTGCCAAGCGGACTCAAAACCAAGAAAATGGTCTATACGCACACAATCGAACCGATCAAACATATGTTGAAAGCGCTTGATCCACCAAGTATATCCCTGTTGTTCCAGTGCACTCCAATTATAGAGAGGATTACCCCACAACTGGCCATTTTTTGAGAAATAATCAGGGGGAACGCCCGCTACGACAGTTGGACTTCCTTTGTCATCCAGCAGGAAGAGATCGCGATTACACCAGACATCGGCCGAATCATAGGCCACGAATATGGGGAGGTCACCGATGATCGCAACGCCATGAGTAGCGGCGTATTCTCGCAAAGTTTGCCATTGGCGATGAAATTGCCATTGAAGATATTTCTGTATACCGATTTCATTCCCCAGATCAACGGACTCATCTTCATACATACCTCGCGTCAAGAGGGCAACCTCTGCTGGCCAACGATGCCAACTCTTTCCCTTATAGCGCCGTTTCAATGCCATGAATAGAGCGTAGTCGTGCAGCCATTCGGTGTTGTCGCAGAAGCGCCAGAATTCCTCCATGCGCATTGTTCTGCCAGCCGCAAAGAACGTTGTGGCAGCCTGGTGGAGCACGTTAAGTTTGACATCGGTTACATTATCAAAATCAACCTGTTCCCCATTGTCAACTTCGTGACAATATTCAATCGGAAGATCGCCTTCCCGTACGAGCTGTTCCAGGTCGATCAGCAAAGGGTTACCGGCAAAGGCTGAAAAAGCTGAATAGGGCGAATTACCACAGGCAGGTGGAGTAAGGGGCAGAACCTGCCAGAAGGACATGCCCATCCCTGCCAGCAAGTCAATGAACCGCCTGGCATCATCTCCCAATGTGCCAATACCCTCGGCGCCAGGAAGCGACGTGGGGTGTAACAGTACCCCGCAACTGCGTTTGTCCAGCATTTTACCCTCCTGTAATTTGCTACATATTTAAATTATTGCATACATCACAAACAATCAGAAAACACCGATCATCTTTCCGCCAGGGCCAGTCTTAAGCCCAGTGATGCAAAGATACCGGCAGTCAACCAGTTAAAATACTTAGCGATTCGTGGCCGGGATAGTATGAAACTGCCAATACTTCCAGAAAAATAGCCAATCATACTGAAAATGGCAATGGCCTGCACCATGAAAATGAATCCCAACAGCAGCATTTGGAGTGGAAAATGTTTTGTGTCCGGGGTAACGAACTGCGGTAAAAATGCCAGGAAAAACATGGCAACCTTGGGATTAAGTACGTTCATGACAAAACCCCGTTTGAACAAGGCGGCAGAATCGGTGTCATCATCAACCGTGAGTTTTATCGTGGAACACTCCTTCAGAGTCTTGTAAGCCAGATAGAGAAGATATAACGCTCCGGCGTACTTGACGGCATTGAAGGCAATGATCGACGAATAGAACACCGCCGAGATGCCGAAGGCCGCCGCAGAGGTGTGAACACTGATTCCGCTGCACATGCCAAGAGCGGTAATAATAGCAGGTTTTCTCCCGCGTGCAATTCCCTGAGTCAGAACAAATATGTTGTCAGGACCAGGCGCCAAGGTAAGGGCTACAGATGCGCCAAGGAAGTATAACAATGTGGTTGCTGTCATTTTATGTCCTTTCCAGATTTTTCTATTCCTGCCACCATACCGACACCTTGCCCCTCAGACAGCGGAACTCCCCCTCAGCCGTGTGTTTTAAAAGCTCACGATAACAGCGTCGAGGTCGGTTCCTGATCCAATACCATTGGCAACTACCGAGAATTCCCTGTTTATCATCTGTGAATCTCCTGTAAAACTTGTTGTGATGTAATTTCGTGAAAGCCCTCGGCAAAGCCCGCTTTTTGCATTATATCCCTGTACCAGTACACGTAGTTCACTTCCCACAAACTGTTTCAAGAATACCTCCTTCTTCTCCAGGGCCAGTTTTCGCAGCATTTCTGCCCGCGCCTTGATTAAGTTAGCAGTCACCTGATGAGGCAGGTCAGCTGCCTTTGTGCCGGGACGGCGCGAAAAGGGGAAGATGTGCAGATCTGAAAAGGGCAGTTCTTTCACCAAAAGCAGGGTCTCGGTAAATTCCTCATCGCTCTCACCGGGGAAACCGGCAATAACGTCGGCGCCGATGAAGGTATCCGGCAGGGTGGCGCTGATTTTGCTCAATAACCCCCGAAAAAAAGCAGCCGTGTAGTTCCGTCCCATGCGCCTTAAGACGCTATCGCTGCCGCTCTGTAGGGGCAAGTGCAGGTGCGGGCAGATGGTTTTGGACTGAGCCATCACTGCGAGCAATTCGTCACTTAGTTCGTTAGGTTCCACCGATCCGATGCGCAAACGGGGGACAAGTTGCGCGGTATCGATCCTTCGCACCAGATCGGTCAAAGATCTCTTTGTTGCCAGGTCGAGTCCATAGGCGCCCAGGTGAATGCCTGTCAGCACAACTTCCTGGTAGCCATTGGCTGCCAGGTTTCTGACTCCATCAAGTACATCCTCCATTGGTACACTGCGACTTCTGCCCCGGGCATAGGGGACAATACAGTAGGCGCAGAAGGAGTTGCAGCCATTCTGGGCCTGTAGAAAGGCCCGGGTGTGTTCGGCAAAGCTCTCAAGCCTGAGTGGGGCAGCTGTTCGTTCGGTGGAGATATCCGAAACGCGGCTTTCCCCTGACTCCACCAGTTCGGTGATATCCTGTTTCTCGCGGTTGCCAAGCACGCTGTCTACCTCCGGCATCCGCTCCAGATCACCGGGAGCCACTTGAGCATAACAA
>JBAYZR010000058.1:0-13470 GCA_041672425.1 Pedobacter sp.
TAAATGTATCTAAAACGGCATGTTATGCTTATCTGAATGACTAAATAATGTGACAACCAAGAACAACTAATCCAAACAATCAGACAATAAAACGTTGTTACTTAACAAAATAATCTAAAAAACAACACCTGTGCCCGAAAGATTAATATAGATAATGGCGAGACGCGCTTGAGTTTTTTTGTCTTGTTCCCATAGCCTCCATGCCGGAAGTACTTGTCCCAAGAACTGCCCCAACTGAAAATCAGGTACAATAGCACCTGGGCCAAAATCATCCCCTGTGAATTTGTGCCATACCTCCATTGTTTGCTGATTGTCCAAATATACAATTTGCCTATAAGAAGTTACGCCATTACCAGTTGCTAAAGACAAAAACAGCATAATTTCGCGAGCCTTTTCGTGATATTCATCAAGCGTTGAGTGGGTTTTCTTAAGCCTAAGCGTAAGCCCCTCCAATGGTAAACGCCATGACTTTGATTTACGCTTCGCATAACTCGCATCAATGTCAGATTTAAGGACTTCAATTGTCCATCCAGAATCTTCTATGGAGAATTCGCCATCAAACATGCCGACAAGTGGATATTGGGCCTCTGACAGAGGCGAAGGACTTGATTGTCCGATGGCCACGCTTGCCAAGGGCGTAAATTCTGTATATCCATCGATGCCCCCAGTTTTTGCTATCATGAGTTGATCTGCAAAAATATCCCGACCGTCCTCAAGTTGCCCCGATAATGACCAAAGTACTGAAATATTGAATTGAGAAGAAAATACCTCCTTGGGTTCATCTTCTTGTACTGAGAAAACCGTATGTGAAAACTCTCGCTGAACAGTAAAGAGCTTCTCAATTTGGCAATTGCCCGAAGAGAAAATTCCCTTCCCATTTAGGCATATATTTTGGGTTTCAGTATTCATATTTCAATCTGTGATAACGGCTGAGAGTTGACCTGCCGGGTTTTCGGGCAGGTCTGACGCTTGGTTGAAAATTCGCCTTTCTCGCTTTATAACTTACCAGCGTTCGGGCATCCTGATTCGAGAATGGTGACATTTCTATAGCTTTCCGGGAGGATGGATGTCAATTCATGAACGACGCTATGAGGACAGATCAAAGCTTCAACTTCACTTCGAGGTATGGGAAGTACATTCGTAAATTTTGCCCAATTCTGGGGTGGAGACACTTGCTGTATTGCATCCGTCTTTGACTCTCTCAATGAATACAACGGTATTGGATTAACGATTCGCCACTCGCGCTGCCGTGCAACGGAGGCAGGTTCCATGTACTCCCATATTTGGAGCAGGTTGGCCCAAAGAGCAGAGCCAGCGATTGCGCCTGCTACCGCTTTGTTTTCATAGGCCATCTGCCAGCCCCCGTCATCTGGGTATTTGATTCGGCATTGCACATCTCTATAACCAATTGCGAACAAGTTGCGCCAAGCCTCTGTTGCGGGACCATCTTCTTCAACATAGATCACTCTTTGTGCGTTTTTGTCGATTGCCCATTTGTCGGAAACCACAATTCCTAAGAAACCAAATTCCTCGCAATGCGCCTTGGCATGAATTGGCTCATTTTCGGTAAAGGAAATCATTCCGTATTGCTGTGGCTCTCTCTTGGTGTAGTCGTGCCAAGGCACAAGCAGTTGAGCCAACCTACGGTGATTTATAAACCAGCCGAACCCGTACGTCAGGATATTTACTACTGCTTCCGTCGTGCGTGTGTAGTGAGTAAGCATCAGACGATGTTCTTTTATTTAATGCGTTTATAAGTAAGTTTGCTGCCTTGAACATTTGTTACAGCAAATTCATAGGCTTTGTACGACACAATTTTGCTCTCATTCAGATCGAATTCTAGTGTTCTACTGAAGGCAGGCTTTTTCATCCATGCTCTGTCCTCGTAGTAGCCATAGGGTGATGGTGGCTTCATATATTCGGAATAACCCAGCTTTAATTTGTCTTTAGAAACAGCTTCTATCACCAACTCGATGCGGTAAGCATCACCACCAAAAACAGAGTTGTTTGGATCTCCCACATTTTTCTTACCAGTCATTACTTCTCTTTCGAAAAAAATGTCACCAGTACTGATGGTCATTTCTTCTCCAGTTGCACCAATATTTGCTGTATCAACATTTACCATCCGTACACAGCCGACATTCAGTACCATGATTATCATTGCTGCAAGAAAACCAATCTTTTTCATTGTCATCTCCTTTTTCTTTTCAACTTGTTATTGATCAGATCCGGCCAACATACCATCAAGCCTGCTAATCTTGAAAAAACTTTAAAATGATATTAACGTAACATACTAAATTTTATATAAAAGTTACATTGGCCAACACTCTACAAAATGGATGTCGAACTGATATGACCAATATCCCTGGTACGTTTGCGGTAAACACGGCTAATAATACACAACATGATGTTTCCCTAGAAATGCTCACTCACCTAAGTTTTCGGAAACAGAGACTTTATCTGCTTCCGGAGTCTCCGCTTTTTGACGATTACTTTCACGAACCTGCTTAACCACGGTCATGATCCTGTTTGCATATTTGTCACGCTTATACCAACTCAAGGTGAAGTTTTCGCCCGATAAGTGCGGCGGCACGTTGTAGCGTCTCAATTGTCACGTTGCCCTTTGCCTTCAGAATACGGTCAACCTGAGTGCGGCTTGTGTGCATCTGTTCAGCCATTTGCATTTTGGTAATACCCTTTTTGCGCATCTCCTCGGCAATTTGCCACGAGATCACGCGCGTAATCGCCTCGGCCTTTGCAGCATCATAAATGCCTTCCTCATGCAGAAAGTCATCGAGACTTGACCCCAAGTGATGATTATTTGTGTTCATGTTGTCACCTCTCTTATTCGCTTACGCGCTAATTCAAGTTCGTCCTTTGGGCTTACAACCCCCCAATGTCGCGGTAGGCGATCTTTTTTCCTTGATAATTTGTCAGAAAGAACGTGTCCCCTTCCTGTTCTACTGAATCAGGCAGGATTGGCACCTTCCCTTTTCCGTCCGGTAAGTCAATTACGTAGTGGGGCACAGCCATTCCAGAGACATGGCCGCGCAGTGCCCTGATGATCTCCAAACCCTTTGAAACCGGGGTGCGAAAATGGGCCGTACCCTTGACAAGATCCATTTGATGAATATAATAAGGCTTCACACGTAGTTCCAGTAATCCTGTCATTAAATATTTCATTATCTCGACATCATCATTCACCCCACGCAGGAGCACAGTTTGGTTCCCTAGCGGTATCCCGGCATCAGCTAACTGGTGGCATGCCTTCGCAGATTTTGATGTAATCTCGTCGGGATGATTGAAATGTGTATTAACATATATCGGGTGGAATCGTTTCAGCATGCTACAGAGTTCTGCTGTTACACGATCTGGTAGGGTAACTGGCATGCGCGTGCCAATGCGGATAATTTTAACGTGATTAATGGCACGCAGTTGACTGAGTATATGACAGAGTGAGGCATCATCAAGCATGAGTGGGTCGCCACCGGAGAGAATCACGTCATGAATGGCAGAATTTGCAGCGATGTATGTCATTGCCTGATTAAGCGCGTCACGACTAAGCGGCGCATCTCCTGCGCCAACGTGACGTTTGCGCATACAGAATCTGCAATATACAGGGCAACGATTCGATACAAGCAGCACCGCCCGGTCCGGGTAACGATGTATTAATCCTGGCGCCGGGCTAAGAGATGCCTCCGACAGTGGGTCAGGTAGCTGTCCACAATCATCGAGTTCCCGTACGTCCGGAATGCATTGCCTCCATATGGCATCACCTGGTTGCAGAATCAGTTCGGCATACTGGGGTGAAGCTCGAAACGGGTAAGCTGCCGCAACCGATATCAAATCACCGTCGATATGCCGGTTTTGTATTATATTTTCTAGTGTTATTGACTTACAGGTAATGTATCGCATAAACTTGATAAATGGGCATCCTGATGTAGGCTGTTATATTCGTGGATTCGCCTGGATTTAACTTGAAAATATACAGATAGTATGAAATATACAACAACATTAAATTTAATAGTATCTAACAACAACGGTATCCATGTACACTAAATATTTTGGCTTCAATGAAAAACCATTTACCCTTACACCCAATCCACGCTTCATTTTCCTCAGCAAAAATCACAAAGAGGCTTTTGCCCACCTCTTGTATGGTATTAACAACCACTATGGCTTTATCGAGCTTATCGGTGAGGTGGGTACCGGCAAAACGACCGTGTTGCGCACTTTGCTGGGACAACTAAAAGATGAAAACTATCGCACCGCCTTGATCTTTAACCCATGTCTGACTGGTGTTGAACTGTTGCGGAGCATTAATCATGAATTTGGCCTCAACTCCAAAAGTGAGTATGCAAACGAATTATTGGTCGAACTGAATCGCTTCCTGCTTGCTGAAAATGCAGAAGGCAGGACCGTGGTTCTGGTTATTGACGAAGCCCAGAATCTAAAGCCAGAAGTATTGGAACAGATTCGTCTTATCTCCAATCTGGAGACCGAAAACGACAAGCTTATTCAGATAATCCTGGCGGGTCAGCCCGAGCTCAAGATACTATTGGAGCGTCCGGAATTGCGCCAACTCAACCAGCGTATCGCCGTCCGCTATACACTCAAGCCCATGAGTACAAACGAAACCCGCACCTATATCCGACACCGCATGGATGTTGCCGGCGAGACCGGTGGTGTCTCATTCAGTCTCTATGCCATCAAGTGGATATATCTCTATACACGCGGAGTTCCCCGCATGATCAATATTCTTTGTGACCGTGCACTTCTGATAGCCTACGGTGAGGAACGACGTCGTATCAGTTCAAACATCGTAACACGCGCTATCAGGGAGATCATAAACATCCCGCAAGGAAAGCGTTTGTCACTGACTTTTGCAGCTATAACCGCCACTATTATTATGGTAGTTGTCATTGCATTATCTTCTTCTCACTGGTTGCCAGCGCGTTTCCATGCGCAAGCAAAGGTTGCCTTAGCAAAACCTGACGCTGCTATTCCGCTATCAGGCACAATTTCCGCTCAAATGGTGTCGGCACAAAACACATCAAAGCTTGAACAGGAAATTATCTCCTACGATCAGAACGCAACACATGTGCAAGCCTTCAATGCTCTTGTAAGCCGATGGGGAGCCAAACCTGTCAAGATATTCCATGGACAGTTGAAAGTACCAGTGATGTTTGGTCATCTTGCGGCAAAACGGAATCTGAGAATCACCCTCTATGAAGGTTCGATGGAGAAAGCCCTCGGATTTAATCTTCCCATTCTTGTTGAGACAAGGGTTCCAGGTAAGATCGGGGACTATTGTCTCGCGATAACATCTGTGGGAAAGAATGGTTTGTTATCCATATCCCCTGCCCTGTTCGGCAGCAACACCATAAACAAAGATGAACTTAGCTCTGTTGCAAATGGAAGATACTATCTTGTTTGGCGAAATTCCGGCAAAATACCTGACACGATTACCCCGGGAGAGAAACTCTACGAAATCAGGGCACTACAGCGACTCCTCAAACAGGCTGATTTCTACCAGGATGCAATTGATGGTTTCTACAGCGTTGCAACGACCAAAGCCGTTCGAGAGTTTCAGCGTTCGAGAGGAATTCCAATTAATGATTCGTTGGGCGAGTTAACCCTGGCTGCCCTCACAAAGTTTGAAATAAACCAGATAGTTCCATTACTTAAAGAGAAGTAAAAACGGACACAACTAATGAGTTCCATCCTCAACGCACTAAAAAAATTAGAAGACGAAAAATCTATTCGCAAGCCAGATTCCCTCAAAATCGATTCTGAGATCCTGCGAGGTGATGCTTCGCGGCATTTTTCTCCCATGGGCATCTCACTGCTGGCAGCGCTTTTATTCGTCTGTGGTGCTGGCGCAACCTATGTCTTTATGAAGCCTGACACAGGAAATATTCCTGTATCTGCTCTGCTTCCTTTAGGGTCACCCTCCTCTGCCGCTGTAGTTACGCCTGTTGCCAAAAAGCAACAGAATCAGAACATCAAGGCTGAATTGCCTGGACCTGGCAAGATGCTATCAAATCGCAGTATTCTTAAACGCGACATTACTACGCCATCCTCCGCAAAACCACCAAAGTTGCCTGCAACTGTTCAACCTGTCCAGCAGATAAAACACTCAGAGGTAAAGCTCCCTGTTGTACCAACCCAGAAAGCTCCTATGTCTGCAATAATACGACCGGCCACACCTGTCATGCCGCCATCCCTCAAGGTTAATGGCATCGCCTTTCAGGACGAAAGTACGGACAGGGTTGCGATAGTTAACGGAGTCTCTGTTTCCAGTGGTTCGATTATTGAGGGAGCCAAGGTTGAAGACATTCTGAAGGATCGGGTGCGGTTCAGCTATGGTGGAGAAAAGTTTGACGTTGCCCTGGGAAAATCAACCCGTTAGAGAGACTAACATTACCGGGCAATCACCCTGATAAACCTGACCAGATAATCCATACCTGACCAGACGGTAAGCAGCGTCGCAATCCAAAGATAGAACATCCCGACATTGTGCATATTGACATGCAGCCATACATGCTCTATCCCGAACAACCAGTTGTAGTCGTAGTGCAGCAGAAGTCCCAGAATGGCAACTATCTGAAAGATGGTCTTGAACTTTCCCAGATCGCTGGCAGGGATAATGATTCCCTCGCTTGATGCAATTCCCCGCAATCCCGTGATTATGATTTCCCGGCCCAGGATAAGCAACACCATCCAGGCTGGCGCCCAGCCAAATGGAAGAATCATGATAAGGGCAGCCATAACGATTAACTTGTCGGCAATCGGATCCAGAAATTTTCCAAAGACAGTGACAATCTCCATGCGTCGAGCCAGATAGCCATCAAGCCAATCAGTGATGGAAGCCAGCGCAAAAACCGCAGCCGCCCAGAATCCGTTGTGTTTCGAGGGGAACATGAGAAACAGAGCCATCAGGGGAATTGCCGCGATCCTCGTCATGGTGAGTATATTTGGCATATTCAGAATGGCGGGTTGTTCGCGAGTGGTCATCGATTAGTTTGCCTGGTAGGATTGCATATAGGATAATACCCGATTTACATATGTGCGTGTTTCCGTATAGGGGGGTATACCGCCAAACCTGGCTACCTTGTTCAGGCCGGCATTGTAGGCAGCCAGGGCCAAAGAAACATCACCCCGAAATGTGTCCAGCAGGAAACGCAGATACTTTACACCACCTTCTACATTGTCTTTAGGATCAAAACTGTTGCTGACCTTGAGTGAGCGAGCCGTGCCGGGCATAAGTTGCATCAGGCCACTGGCTCCCTTGGGAGAGACGGCGTTTGGATCATATCCGGACTCGGCATGGATGACCGCCTTGATAAGCGATGCGCTTACTCCGTATTTATCTGCGCTGGTCCTGATTATTTGCTCGTATTCGGCTGGGTTGGCGATGCTGGGCAAGTGGAGTCTGGAACGCAATAATTTGTCTTTTTTGAAATCACGCATGAAGATTTTAAAGCGCCGGTCCGTGGGAGCATCGGTAAAATGAATGATGCCTTCTTCATCATCATAACGGTAAATATCAGCGAGAATCGGCTGAATCGGAATCAGGACGATCAGCAATACTTGTGTCAGCAAGAATAATGTTATGTAACATCCAAGAGTTCCAATCCGCATAGTGCTATCAATAATCTCAAAACATGGTTGATTGTCAAGTTTAATCAACCAGAACCCCTATTTGGTAACGTATTTTCTAATATTAGAATTGACACGGAAGGCAAATCCGTAGAAGATATGCTGGCGGTTTTTAGGGAGTCGGAATAAACTGATATACCAGGTTTTACGCACGTATTCAGGTCGAATTTGTCGTTCCTGATTGAGCAAAACCGCAGGCGTAGCAGTGCTACGTTGAGGATTTTGCGATTGAAGGGGCGGCAAAGGCGGCCTGAATACGGGATGTAAAACGGTATATTTGTTTTTTCCGGCTCCCTTATAAGGGTTTAAAGGAGTTTCCGGCGTGAGTGTGCTGACTGTTAATTTGGGTGAATACAGTTACGATATCCTGATCGATAGTGGCTTACTATCTTCGATTGGCCAACGCTGCGCCGCAGCCGGTCTTAACGGAGACGTGGCGGTGATTACCAATCCTACAGTTGCCGCGCTGTATGGTGATGTGGTTCAGCAATCATTGGTTAATGCCGGAAACATTGTCACTGTGATAACTATTCCAGATGGTGAGGAATTCAAGAACGCAACAACCCTGAATAGTGTATATGATAGATTGATTGAAGCGGGTCTGGGCCGCAATTCGTTCGTAATCGCACTTGGTGGCGGTGTGGTAGGGGATTTGGCCGGTTTTGCGGCAGCTACATATCTGCGCGGCATTCCTTTTGTCCAGGTTCCGACCACGCTGCTGGCCCAGGTTGATAGCAGCGTGGGTGGCAAGACAGCTATCGATCATCCACGCGGGAAAAATCTGATTGGCGCCTTCTATCAACCACAACTGGTGCTGATAGACGTTGATACTCTTGCTACGTTGCCGGAACGCGAGTTTCGTGCCGGCATGGCTGAAGTTGTCAAGTATGGTGTTGCTATTGATTATGCTTTTTTTGAATATCTGGAACAGAACGTTAACGCGATTCTTGCCATGGAACGGGAGTGTCTGGTAGAAGTTATTCACCGTTGTTGCGGATTGAAAGCTCAGGTCGTGGAGCTTGACGAGAAGGAATCCGGTTTGCGTGCCGTTCTCAATTATGGCCATACCTTGGGACATGCCCTTGAAACATTGGCAGGTTATCGAGAACTTGTTCATGGCGAAGCAGTGGCGATAGGAATGGTTCTTGCCGTTCGAATCTGCAAGGCAAAAGGATACTGTTCTGTGGTGGATGCTAGCAGGATCGTGGGGCTGATCAAGAGTTTCGGGCTTCCAGTGACACCACCGGCAGTTGAGCGCATCAGGCTTCTGGATGCACTTTTGAAGGACAAGAAGAACCGTAACGGTGTTATTAATTTTATCTGTAATCAAGGAATCGGCAGCTATGTTGAGGAAAAGTTATTGCCAGAGCAGTTGGTTACCTTAAGCGGGCTGGAGGTGTGAACCATGCAGCATGATATCGCATCTTTCTGGGCTGATATTAAGAACTACGAGGGACTGCTGTCGCAGACACCCGATTCATACATTTTTGCGCGATTGTCAGAGGTCTATCTTAAGGTCGGGTTTGTTGACGATGCACTTTATACCGCGCGGCAGGGGGTGGCCAAGTATCCCGGCTACGTTGCCGGCCAGCGGGCACTTGCCTTGGCCTGCCATGCAAAAGGGCTGCTGGACGAGAGTCGCGATGCATTGGAAAAGGTCGCCACAGCTCTGCCGGAAGACAGGGAAGCGCAAATGCTGCTGGGACGCCTCCTGTTCATGGACGGCAACAATAAAGCTGCCGAAAGGGCTTTTCGAACTGTATTGGAATTTTATCCGGATGACGTGGAATGTAGATTTGAGCTGGAGGCCCTTGAACGTAGTACATCAATTTCAATGATGGAGGTTTCTCAAGGCAGTGCAATTCCGATGTACGTTGATGAATCCGTCGGCGACAAACCGGATGTCGAGTTTGGGGCGTTTGAAGAAGAGATTGACGAATCGGAAGAGATCATTGAAGATATTGAAATTCTTGAAATGGACGAGGCTGATTTGGTCGAGTTTGATGAGGCTGAGTCACCTGCTTCTATACCTCATGACCCTCTTTCCACCGTCACGTTGGCTGAACTGTATGTTCAGCAGGGGTTCATTGAAAAAGCGCTGGAAATTTATCGTGTTATTCTGGTTGATGATCCAGCCAACAGCGATGTGAAGTCGCGTATTGCGAAGTTGGAGAACAAGGAATTGATTGGGATCCAATCTTCTCAGGATTTAGGGTACGGCGAGAATCCCGCTACAGGATGGGCATTCCAGGGGAAATCGTCCGCGATATCTGTACTACCTCCCGCGCAAGGGGAAGCGGATAATGCTGTTTCCGTTCTTGAGGGTTGGCTTGACAACATCAGGAGGATAAAGGCATGTCGCTAAAAGATACTTTGAGAGAAATTGTTGAGAATGTGGATGGGGGACTTGCCGCCATCATTATGGCTTATGATGGTATTCCAATCGACGAAGTCATTGTGGCTGAAACTGAATTCGATCTGCAACTTATGATTGTCGAATATGCTACTGTACTCAAGGAGATCAAGCGCGCTGTTGCGGTCATGAAGGTTGGGAAGATGGAGGAGGTTTCGATTACCACAGGTCAGGTGCGGGTTGTCATGCGCGTGTTGAATGACGAGTTGTTTGCGGTGCTGGTTATGGCCAAAGAGGGCAATTTTGGCAAGGGTCGATATCTTCTGCGGCTCAAAGCGCATTCCATGGCAGAGGAGCTTGGATGATATGCGCTTTCTTATCCTGCACGGTCCCAACTTGAACCTTCTCGGTAAACGTGAACCTGAGGTCTACGGTACTCTGACGCTGGACGAGATCAATAGCTCTATCGATAATCTGGCTGTTGAACTTGGCTGTAACGTTGTCTTTCTACAGTCAAATGCTGAGGGTGAGTTGATTGACGCAATCCAGATGGCCGCTGGTACGTACGATGGTCTTGTTATCAACCCTGCCGCCTATACCCACACCAGCGTTGCTATCCGTGACGCCTTGGCTTCTGTCGGGTTGCCTTTTGTTGAGGTACATCTTTCCAACATTCATCGTAGAGAGGAATTCCGTCACAAAAGCTTGACTGCGTCGTTGGCTGTCGGACAGATCTGCGGTTTTGGGTGCGATAGCTACCTGTTGGGATTACGTGCAATATTTAATGTTACTAAATAAGTTAAAAAACAGGCGCGACAAACTGGAGCGCTTTTTCAATTCATATGCACTTGATGCCATCCTGTTCACGAGCCTGCTAAACATTCGCTATTTATGTGGTTTCAGTGGCTCGGAAGGCGCGCTGCTGCTTACCCGTGAGGCCGGTTGGTTTATGTGCGATTCGCGCTATACCACACAGGCCTCTGTTGAGGTGGGGGCTGTTGATATACGGCAGTTTACAGTTAAGCTGGATGCTGTAGCCGGTTTGATTGCGGAAATGAACTTCTCTCGGGTCGGCTTTGAGGCGTCCCATACAACTGTTTCTGATTTCAGGACGTTGTCTGGTAAACTGGCCAGAAGTGAGTTAGTGGCAATCGAAGGAGAGGTTGACCAGATTCGATCCTGTAAGGATATGGATGAACTGGATCGACTTAAGGAGGTCGCATCACTCGCCTCGACCTCGCTTATTAATGTTCTGCCGCTTCTGAAACCGGGTGTCAGCGAGGTTGAATTTGCCCGTGAACTGGAGTTTGAAATGCGTCGGCGTGGTGCTGAAGGCAGGGCATTCGACTTCATAGTTGCATCGGGAGAGCGGGGTGCTATGCCCCATGGCCGGGCGTCCGAGAAAAAAATCCGTTCCGGCGAACTTGTGACGATCGATTTTGGAGCTGTCAGGCACGGCTATCACTCAGATGAGACGGTTACCGTGGCTGTCGGACAACCGGATGATCGCTCCAGAGAGATTTACGGAATTGTGAAGGGAGCCCATGACACGGCAATCGCAGCGGTTAGACCTGGTATGACCTGCCGTGAGCTGGACACCATGGCTCGGGAGTTTATTAGAGGTCATGGCTATGGTGATTTCTTCGGTCACGGTTTGGGACACGGGGTTGGCTTGGAGATTCACGAAAAACCTGTGCTATCACCCCGTAGTGAAACGATTATCGAAAAGGGAATGGTTTTTACCATTGAACCAGGTATTTATATCCCGGGTTTTGGTGGCGTTCGAATTGAAGATACCGTAGTAGTTACATCTGATGGTTGTCAGCTGCTGACGCAGGTTCCAAAGGAACTGATGATAGTGTAGTATTATTTTAACGGGTGGATCATTGCTGCTATGTTTGCCGTGTATCTGCTTAAAAGCATTCAAAGGAGAAGAGGATGGACGTAAAGGATTTGAAAGTGCTGATAAAGATGATCACTGAAACCGATATAACCGAGTTTGAGATGGACAACTCCGAAGAAAAAATCGTCATTAAGCGGGGCCAGAAGACTGAATATGTTGCCGTGGCGCCTCCTGCCGCATCATATGCAGTCCCGCAGCCAATAACACCCCCCCCTGTAGCGCCGGCTTCTTCTATTGCCCCCGCTGCTGTCGCAGATGCCGAGGAAGTTGGTGAAAGCATCAATTCGCCAATCGTAGGAACCTTCTATCGTGCACCGGCCCCGGATGCGGCTTCCTACGTTGAGGTTGGACAACTTGTTGAAGTTGGTCAGGTACTTTGCATTGTTGAGGCAATGAAACTGATGAACGAGATCGAAGCTGAGTTCCGCTGCAAAATTGTCAAAATTTGTAAGGAAAACGCACAGCCGACAGAGTTCGGTGATCCACTGTTTATTGTTGAAAAACTCTAATCACGTTTCGTCCATCACTCTGCAACATACTCGAAACGCCGAACGCTTGGATAAATTAACGGGAGATGCTCTTAATGTTTCATAAAGTACTTATTGCCAATCGTGGCGAGATAGCCATTCGTATTATTCGAGCTTGCAAGGAACTGGGTATCAAGACGGTAGCGGTCTATTCCCAGGCAGACAGTAACTCGCTGCATGTCAAGCTTGCCGATGAAAGTGTTTGTATTGGTCCAGCGCCCAGCGTCCTTAGTTATCTCAATATAAACGCCATTATCAGCGCCGCTGAGTTGACCGATGCCGAGGCCATTCACCCCGGCTATGGTTTCCTGTCTGAAAATGCCAATTTTGCTGAGGTATGTGAGAAGTGCGGTATTGTTTTTATTGGCCCCAGTCCTGAAAGTATGCGGATCATGGGGGACAAGATCAGCGCCCGTCAAGCCGTTATAAAGCAAGGAGTTCCAATTCTTCCCGGCGCCAAGGAAGGGGTTAAAACTGTTGATGAAGCTGTCAAGATAGCCAAGAAGATTGGCTTCCCGGTGATTATCAAGGCTACTGCAGGTGGTGGAGGACGGGGGATGAAGATAGTTCATTCGCAGGCTGCCCTGCCGAACGCCTTTGCTACGGCGCGTGCCGAGGCCCAGGCCGGATTCGGCAACCCGGAAGTATATATTGAAAAATATTGCGAGCAACCAAGGCACGTGGAGATTCAGATCCTGGCCGACAAACATGGAAATGTGATCCATTTGGGGGAACGCGATTGTTCCATCCAGCGTCGCCATCAGAAGCTCATTGAAGAGGCGCCTTCCACGGTAGTCACCCCGGAGATTCGTAAGGCCATGGGGGATGCTGCGGTAAATGCCGCTGCTGCCGTGGGTTACGATAGCGTTGGCACCGTTGAGTTCCTGGTCGACAAGCAAAATAATTTCTTTTTTATGGAGATGAACACCCGCATACAGGTGGAGCATCCGGTGACTGAAATGGTGACCGGTGTTGATATTGTCCGTGAACAGATCCTCTCTGCCGCTGGTCTGCCTCTGCGCTAC
>JBAYZR010000059.1:0-13146 GCA_041672425.1 Pedobacter sp.
CAAGGAAGCCAACGTACAGGAAGAGAAATCCCTGGACGGAATCTACATCATTCGCACCAGTGTAAATAGCAACAAAATGAGCAGCGATGAAACTGTTCGCAAGTACAAAAGCTTAAGCCAGGTAGAACGTGCCTTCCGCTCCATGAAAAGCATCGACCTTGAAGTGCGTCCTATCTATTCAAAGGAACAGCAACGTGCATTCGATCTTCTCTCCACAATCCGAATGTAGACAGTAGCGTGCAGGCAGATATTGATGTATCATGCTGATATCAATGGTTAATTGTACTTCTTTTAACGAGGAACTTCAGATTAAAGGCTGCTGTCAACGGCAAGAGCAATGATACAGGCTTCCAAGATAAGAAGATGATACAGTTTACTTTACTAAGGCTAAGGATTTTCAATGTCTCTTATTCATAATTCTACGCAGCCGCGATCATCTTTTCAGGATACACCGACAGCCAACAGCGGAGCAACACGAAAACGGAGATGGCTCTTCATCATTGCCCTGTCGTTCATCATTCCACTGGTTTCCATAGCTCTGCTGGCCGGTCTTGCCTTGGAAAAAGATCCTCTGGTCGTCAGAACATCGGTTCCGACGGTTGAATCTGCCCAACAAGTGAAATATCTTGCGAAAACCATTCTGAGCGCTCTTGAAGACCAGCGGGAAATCACCGTGATTGCTGCGTCTGAAAGCGACCTGAATGCCGTTATGCTCATGGGCGGGCGCGGTGTCAGACGTTTTTCAGGACAAGCCTTTGTGACACCGGGTGTTCTTCGAGTGAATATCAGCCTGCGAATGCCACGAAATCCATTTGGGCAATACCTGAATCTGCGCGGAGAAATTCTACCGGATGAACGGGGATTGAACATAGATGGTGTTAAGATTGGCAAGCTGCCACTGTCCGGCTGGCTGCTCTGGTCTGCGTCGAAAAATCTTCTCAACGTCATAATGGGCAATAATGACGGATCTGTAATGCTGGAGTCGATCAGCTCTCTGGATATAACAAGAGATACCGTTGTCGTGAAAATAGCCTCTCTGGCCAAGAACAAGGAGCGGCTCAAGCGTTTGCAGCATCTTATGTCAAAGCTGGCACAAGTCGGCCAGAACGGAAAAAAACAGTGGGACACAGCAGTGATAACACAATACTATACCCGGCTGCTGGAAACTGAACGGCGTTTTCAGCCACCTGCCAATCCATCCCTCGCCGATTTCCTGGGGCCGCTGTTCCAACTGGCCCGCGAGCGTTCGGCTGCGGGAGATCCGGTGATGGAAAACAGTTCGGCACTGATGGCGCTGTCAATCTACCTGGGGAATCCCCTGTTCGACACGCTTGCACATATCAATCTACCGAAAGAGCTGCTGAGCAGATCGGCACACCTTCAGAAAGTGTCGTTGGGAGGCAGACAGGATTTGCGGCTTCATTTTATTGTCTCTGCCGGACTCAAGCTACTCTCCGATAATAGTATCAGCAGCACAATCGGCGAGTTTAAAGAATTGCTGGACGCCAACAGGGAGGGCAGCGGTTTCAGCTTTGTCGATCTGGCGGCCGGTCGTGCCGGAATTCGTTTTGTCCAAGTTGCCACCGATTCTTCCGAAGGGGCGCGGCGCCTTCAGAAACTCCTGGCTGGCCACACCGAGGAATCCCTGTTTTTCCCGATAGTTGCCGATTTTCCGGAGGATATGTTAAAAGTGGAGTTTGAGCAGCGTTACAAGGGGCTGGATAGTGCTGCATACCAGAGTCTTGTACATGAGATAGACCGCCGCATCGATCAATGTCCGGTTTATCAGGGGAGATAGATGGGGATATTCCGTGATATTCCGGGGACATAATTGCCAATCGCAGTTACCGCATCAACCACTGACACCCTTACCGGCGGTACCGGAAACGCCGGCGTTGCGTATTCTTTTTAATATTTGATTGATGAAACAGACCCAGCAATCGCCAATCACTTTCAAGCAGGTGTCCGATATTGCTCAAACTGTTTCTTGTCGATGGAGCAGCGGTAGGCCTCTTCCGGATTTACTTTTTTAGTTTTCAGCAGGTCAAGCAGATGTTGATCCATTAGCTGCATGCCATCCTTCTTGGCGGTCTGCATGATGGAGGGGATCTGGAAGGTTTTCCCTTCGCGGATGAGGTTGCCTATGGCCGGGGTGCCAAGCATAATTTCCAGCGCTGCAACGCGTCCCTTACCTTCGGCTGTTTTTAGAAGCTGCTGGCAGATAACCCCCTTTAAGGATTCAGACAGCATGGCGCGAACCTGCTCCTGCTGGTCGGTCGGGAAAACGTCGATAATACGGTCGACCGTCTTTGCAGCAGTGCTGGTATGCAGGGTTCCAAAGACCAGGTGCCCGGTTTCAGCAGCGCTCATTGCGAGTTGAATAGTCGTCAGGTCGCGCATCTCACCCACCAGGATGACATCCGGATCTTCTCGCAGCGCCGCGCGCAGAGCAGAGGCAAAGCTCTCGGTGTGCTCGCCGATTTGACGCTGATTCACGAGTGACATTTTGTTTTCATGAATGAACTCAAGAGGATCTTCAAATGTCAGGATATGTTCCTTGCGAGTAGAGTTAATAAGGTCGATCATGCCGGCCAAAGTCGTGGATTTGCCGGATCCGGTTGGCCCGGTGACAAGCACCATTCCCTTTTTAAAGTTTGTCATGCGGCGCACACCTTCCGGCAGTCCCAATTCATCCGCAGAAAGAATTTTGGCGGGGATGATGCGGAATACAGCAGCTATCCCACGATACTGCATCAGAATATTGCCGCGAAAACGGGCCAATCCCGGAACCTCATATGCAAAATCGAGATCCTTGGTTTCTTCAAAGTGTGCCTTCTGTTTTTCGCTGAGTATCTCGAACAGAATCGCTTTCAGTTCATCATGCGCCAAGGTTTTGAAATTAAGGCGCACCATATCGCCATGCTTGCGAAAGATGGGGGGATTACCGCTGGAGAGGTGCAGGTCAGATGCATCCTGCTCCTTCATCATATTGAACAATGCATCTATGCGTGCCATGGATTTGCTCCCTGATTAAAATCCCAATACAACATCAAATCCCCCTCAATCTCCCTTTGGCAAAGGAATCCCAGGGGGGATTTTACCTTATAGTACCACCGAAGCGATATACTCTTCCGGTGAGACGTCTCCGCTATTCAATAGTGCCAATCCCTCCTGTTCAATTCCATGATAGCCGGTCAACTGTAGATAGTTATCCAGGGCCGCCACATCACTGGACTGCTCGAATATCCTCAGGAACTCATCTCCAAAGACCAACGCATCCAACAGAAAACGTCGTTCCTGGAATCCGCTCTGTCCGCAGCTGTCACAGCCCTTGGTCCGGTTGAAATTCGTCGGCGGTTGACTCAGATTCATGGCGATTATCTCCTCCCGAGGTGGGATATAGCTCACACGGCAGTCGGGGCAGAGTATCTGGATACCCTTGAAGGAGACCAGGCCGTTGACAAAAACCGGAAGGAAGTAGTTTTTCTGCTGGTAAAGCAGCAGGCGCCGCAAAACATTGCGGGTGCCGCGGATCTCAAGCCCGGCCAGCACCAGTTTCCCTCTCATGGCGGCGCGGCAGGCTGCGGTGAACGGCATCCCCTCTGTGGCGTCCTCGATAACCAGGATATCGGGGTCGTGATCAAGGGCATCCATGATCAGGTGCGAACGATCGATCTCGGAGTGTGGTAAGTGGATGCGCGGGAAATGCTTGCTGCTTCGTCCTGGGCCCTCACCCAGGATAATGACCTGTTTGCCGGAGGTATCCGCCTCTTCCAGCATCAGGTCCATAAATTGGCAACGTTCCTGGATGTTACGGGAAGCAAAGAAGGTAATCCCCTGTTTGGCCCGCGTCATCTGGGTAAAAGCCCTTTCCTGGGCATCGGGAATGTGCAGTTCGATCAGGCGGGTAGGAACGTGCGAGGTGATATGGGGCTTGATGGTGATATAGTCTCCGCCAAGACCATGCATGGTGGCAACATGGAATGAAACCGGTTGAGAACGATAGGAGAATCTAATGATGCCGCTGGCAGTCAGGTTGGAGGGTTGACTTATGTCGGCCGCTTTACGCAGGCGAAGTGTGAACTCGGGATAATGGTTGGGAGCCAGGGCGCCGATGATCCTGACCGTTCCGCTCCGTTTGCAGCTGATTGTCACAACATCACCATATGGCTGTAGCGACAAGGATGTGAGCCGGTTCTGAATGATGAAGATCAGCAGGTAGTCTATAAGTTTTCCGCCGGACAGATCCGCGTTGATGATATCGAGAACCTTCCCGGTGAAGGCCGTCGAAGCAAAGCCCATGCTGTCGTGTTCATCCACACCATAGCACTGGTCGATCATTTCGCGGATTTCCCGGATCAGGGCGACTGAGATGTTGACACTCAAACCGGTCTTGCGTTCGATTGCTTCAACCGCTGGTCGATTAAGCGGGTCGGCAATGGCAATGTTCAGCTCACCGGCAGCACGAATCAGAGGGATGAAATTGTAGGTACGGGCCATGCCGACCGGGATCAAGCCAATGGCCTCCGGGTCGATCATGTCCTTTTTAAGCCGGATGTACGGGATATCCAACTGATTGGAAAGTGCCCAGTCAATATCCTCCTGGGTGACTATTCCCAGATCGACCAGGGTCTCTCCGAAACGGTGGCCGGTACGCTTCTGCTCCTCCAGGGCTGTGTGGATGTCAGACTCGGTAATGATCTGCGAGGTTAAGAGAATATCCCCCAGTGATTCTTTTCGTAACAGTTCGGACATGGGCGTCCTCCATGAATCAAAAGTGGCGTTATTGTACTCATGTGCCACTGGCATCGTCAACCCGAATTGCAGCGGCTACCGTTCCCTTCTACATGTCACTGCGCTCGCTCAGGTTTTCGAAACGTGTATGCTCGCCGAAGAAGGCCAGGCTTACCGTTCCGATGGCTCCGTTACGTTGTTTGCCGATGATGAGTTCTGCGCTGCGCTCGTGATTTTGTGTACAATTGCCGTCACGTTTGCGGCAGTGTTCGCAGTAGACCGCTTCACGGTAGACGAACATGATCACATCGGCATCCTGCTCGATGGCTCCTGATTCGCGCAGGTCGCTCATCATGGGACGCTTGTCCGCCCGTTTTTCCAGTTCGCGGTTAAGCTGGGAGAGGGCAATTACCGGCACACCAATCTCCTTGGCCAACGCCTTGA
Organism: Pedobacter sp.; assembly: GCA_041672425.1. GTDB lineage: Bacteria > Desulfobacterota > Desulfuromonadia > Geobacterales > Pseudopelobacteraceae > JACPFJ01. The sequence continues at coordinate 5,179 of JBAYZR010000059.1, forward strand.
GTGAGCGGGAAATCTCCGAGATCTCCTGCTGGCGTGATTCGGGGTTGGCGCCACCCCGCATTAGTTGCAGATAGTCGATGATGATCAGGCCGATATCGTGCTCACTCTTAAGCCGACGGGCTTTGGAGCGCAGCTCCAATATGCTGATGGCCGGGGTGTCGTCGAGAAAGATCTTCGAGTCGTGCAGGATGCCGGCCGCACGAGTCAAGCGGGGCCAGTCCGAGTCCAGGAAATGGCCGGTACGCATCCGGCCGAAATCGACCTTGGCTATGGAGGCCAGAAAGCGCATCACCAGCTGCTCCTTACCCATCTCCAGGGAGAAGATCACCGAAGCAACCTTCTTCTTGTTATGGGGATCAGCGCTGGCATACTCGGCAATGTTCAGCGCCAAGGTGGTCTTGCCCATGGAGGGACGGGCGGCAATGATGACCAGGTCGCCCGGCTGGAATCCGGCGGTCATATGATCCAGGTCTACATAACCGGTAGGTATGCCGGTGATGTGTTCCTTGCGGTCATGCAGGGATTTGAGGATGGTGAAGGCTTCCTTGAGAACCGCCTGCACCGGTACGTACTGGGGGCGCAGCTTATTCTCTGATATTTCGTAGATATTCTTCTGGGCCATATCCAACAGGTCGTTGACATCGGACTGCTCGTCGTATCCAAGGGTGGCAATCTCGGTGGCCACGCTGATCAACCGGCGGTTGATGGACTTTTCCTTCACGATCTTGCAGTAATAGGAGATGTTGGCAGCTGTTGGCACATAGTCCACCAGGGTGGCCAGATACGATGCCCCACCCACCTCATCCAGTTCACCCTGCTTTCTGAGCATGTCGCTCATGGTGATCAGGTCGCACGGCTCGCGTAAATCCGAGAGGCGCATCATTGCCTGAAAGATCTTGCGGTGACTTTCCCGGTAGAAGTCGTCTGTCGTTAGAACCTCCAGCACCCGGTTGATGGCATCGTTGTCTATCAGTATCCCTCCCAGGATGGACATCTCGGCTTCTAGGCTCTGGGGGGGGAGTTTACGCAGGTCAGCATTGCTCATTCATTTACTCCGGTTAGCGTCTACATTAACATCGTCTGGTCTACCAGGTCGAAGAAAAAGAGATTGTAGTCATTGCTTGTCGTTATCACAATAACAAAGTAGCAAAACGGGGAACCGCTTTTTCAGCGGTTCCCCGTTCTATTTCAAGAGGCTGTCAACATATTGGAAGCGTTACTCATTTTATCCCTGGTTTTCTCCTTCCTCCCTTAGGAGCTGTAAATAAATAACATGGCCATCTTGCATCTCATCTTCAGGCCATCTGTGACCGAACTTCAATCACCAAATCCTCAACGTAGCTCTGCTACGTATGCGGTTTGCCTCAATCAGTTCAGCCAAATCTGACCCGAATCTGAGCGCAATATAACCAAGTCATTTATTTACAGCTCCTTAATCCAGCGCCTCCCGCACCTTGACTGCCAGGCACTTAAGCGAGAACGGTTTCTGGATGAAGTTAATCCCTTCGTCCAGCACACCCCGGTGGGCGATCACGTCGGATGTATACCCGGACATGAACATGATTTTCATGTCCGGGTAAAGGGATTGCAACCGTGTTGCCAGGTCCCGGCCATTCATTTCCGGCATAATGACGTCGGTCATGACAAGGTGTATCTCACTCGCATGTTCCTTGGCCAGCACAAGGGCTTCGCCCGGCGTGCCTGCGGCCAGCACCTGATACCCTAATTCTTCCAGCATAATTTTTTCCAATTTCAGTAGCGCAGGTTCGTCCTCCACCACCATCACTGTCTCCCCCAGGCTCAGGGGTATTTCCGCCACCATTTCCTTCTTGGTGACGACAACATGTTCAGCGTCCCGGGGCAGGTAGATTTTAAAAGTCGATCCTTTTTCCGGTTCGCTGTAGACATTGATGAACCCATTGTTCTGTTTGACGATGCCATACACTATAGATAGCCCAAGGCCGGTTCCATTGCCCATCCCCTTGTTTGTGAAAAACGGCTCGAAAATTTGGTCGAGGGTTTTTTTGTCCATGCCGCATCCATCGTCGCTGACAGCCAGCAGAACATACTCTCCAACTGCAAACCCGGCATTATATGCGCAGTAGGTCTCGTCAAAGACTGCGTTTCCAGTTTCGATGGTGACCTTGCCGACGTCGGCAATAGCGTCTCTGGCGTTGACACAAAGATTGACCAGAATCTGATCGACCTGGACCGGGTCCATCTTGACTGGCCACAGTCCAGTCTCGGGCCGCCAGGCCAGATCGATGTTCTCGCCAATAAGTCGTCGGAGCATCTTGATCATGTTCTCCACGCTCTGGTTCAGGTCAAGCAGCATGGGGGAGATCGCCTGCTTGCGGGCAACGGCCAGTAATTGCCGGGTTATATCCGTGGAGCGTTTTGCGGCCTTGATGATTTCCTCCAGATCGGCATGCAGCGTCTGTACCGGATCCACCTTTCGCAAAGCAAGTTCCGCATAACAGAGGATCACAGTAAGCATATTGTTGAAATCGTGAGCCACTCCACCTGCCAGCAGGCCAACCGCTTCCAACTTTTGAGCCTGCTGAAATTGTGCCTCCAGCCGGAGCTGCGCGGTGATGTCACGATTGACGGCCACGTAGTTGACAATCTGCCCCGAAACGTCGCGAACAGGTGAGATCGTCGTCTCCTCGGTGTAGAAAGTCCCGTCTTTGCGCTTGTTAACCATGCGTCCTTTCCAGGTTCTGCCGCCGGAAATAGTAACCCAAAGATCGCGGTAAAATTGATCGTCCTGCTTTCCGCTCTTGAAAATGCGCGAATTTTGGCCGACTACTTCCTTTTCGCGGTAGCCCGTCATCGACTTGAAGGCCGGGTTGACGAACTGAATAATCCCTTGGGCGTCGGTCATGAGAATGCCCTCTCCGACCTGCTCAATGGCTGCCAACAACTGCATGCGCTCAGCCTTGGCCAGCTTCTGGGCTGTGATATCACGGATGTTGCACTGGATCACCTTGCTATGATCCACCAGATAAACATTGCTGACAAACTCCACGGCTATGGGACGACCGTCGTGGGTTTCCAGCGGCAAATCCTCGTATCGGATGTATTCATTATCCTGTAGCGTTTGGAAAGCATCCTTGGACGCGGCAATGTCCTTGAAAACGCCGAGTTCCCAGATATGTTGCCCGCATAGCTCATCGTATGAATATCCGAGTAACTGCAACAGGTAAGGGTTTACATCAACCACCTTGCCCGTACCTGCATCGAGAATCAGAATGCCGTCCTTGGCTGATTCAAAGAGCCGTCTGTAGCGCTTCTCGGAATCTTGCAGCGCCTCCAGGGCACTCTCCTTTTCCAGCAATGACTCTTCCAGCACCGCAATTCGATTGTTCAGTTCGGTGATGACCAGGCGAAGCTGGTTTATGTCTGACATAGTCACCACCTCGATACATTATAGTGCGCCCATTATTATTAAACGGAACTATTCCATGCCGTAATTTCGCGATCTAGAGAGCTTTCCGTCCTTGAATAACGCGTACCAGCACTACTATAATAGCAATTACAAGCAGAATATGGATCAGACCACCCATAGTATAAGCAGTAACAACACCTAACAGCCACAGCACTATCAGGATCACGCAGATTGTCCACAACATAACATCCTCCTCATTTAAATTAAAATAGCTGCTGTCAGTAGCGTTAGCCACTGATGTAACAACACCTTCGCATATATGACAGAATCATTTAAACCCGCCGGAGCGGGTTTAAAATCACTTGAGTTGCGGTTCTGTACCTATTTCTTCTTGACATATAATTCTGCCTTTATTTCATCTAATGCGTATAGTAACGGCTTAAGGGATTCCTTTAAAGCCTCACGCTCCTGGATGGATTTATTGGCGACAGGAGCTATGGCTTCGATCCCTTTTGGCGTCAAGTCGTTGGACAGGTACTTCTGGATTTCCTGTAGACCAGTCAAATAATCATTATATGAACCTTTGATTCCTATGCCCGCCGCAGGTACCTTGGCATAGATTTCAGCTAATTTGGTGCGTCGCTGTTCGCTGAGCTCCCGAATCTCCGGATTTTTAAAAGTATCCCCCTGCTTTTCCCACTCTCCAAAGTACTCCTTGCTTTGTGATTTCATTTCCTCTATGCGTTTGAGCACCTTCTTACCCTCTTTATCAAGGTTGGCGAGATTGTCTGAATAGCTGTCGAAGGATTTTTTCAGATCCGGTTGTCCTGGCGTGACAAGGGAGTCAAGTGATGTGCCTGTGACATCAATCTGGACAATCATTTTTCTGATCTCGCTGTCCACGTCCTGGATTGAGTTGGCGGTTTTGACGGATCGATCCATGCCGGTAGTTGCGCAACCACCCATAAATGCAGATGTACCGAGTAGAAGCATGGTTAAAAAGGTGAGTGAGTGACTTTTAAGTTTCATGATGTTCTCCTTTAGTTGTGCGTTAGTGGTTAACATAGCGTAATTACATCCCTCTTTTCAGCTTCCCAAATAAATTGACTGCCCCGATAGTCATCTTCTTATTCTCTGTTAATAGCAAATGGCCTGCCAATAACCGAATAAATATATTTAGTTTAATACATCCTTTAATAATAGGGCATTAGGTTTATTGGAGAGAGAATTGACTGATTAGCTTGGCCTCAACATTTGGTAGAACCTCCATATATAGAGGGAGCCGTTGACGGGATGGCGCTTACGCGCCACGAGCCATGCCTGGCGCACACAGAAAAGGGGGGTTACGCTGCAACGCGTAGCCCCCCTGAAATATTTGGTCGGGGAGACTGGATTCGAACCATCGACCCCCTGCTCCCAAGGCAGGCTATATGTTATTTGGCGAAGTTTCAACTTGTTATTGAGCATTAGCAAAAATCATTAATTTCATTGACTATATAGCCATTATTCCGTAATGATTGTTTCAGTATATTTTGAAGCATTAATTCTATTTCGGAAGCACTTGAGGTTCCATAGAGGTTCCATAGAGGTTCCATGAAATTTACCGATCGTTTTCTCCAGTCCATCAAGTCACCCGAGAAAGAGTACTGCATCCGTGAAGGTCACGGGTTCACGTTACGCGTCCTTCCCTCTGGGGTCAAAACATTCCAGTACATTTATACCCTGAATGGTAAGCGTCACCGCATGAATCTAGGACAATATCCTGCGACAACGCTTGCCGACGCCAGGGAAAAGTTCCGCGCGGCGGCCATCATGGTCGGCAAAGGCATTAGCCCGCTTGAGCAACCGGTTGCAACAGAACCTGAAGCTGCTTTGACCATCCAGAAACTGGTCGCTGATTACAAAGCGTTCGTGGAACTACACATGGCAAAATCAACAGCTAATGAAACAGTTCGAACCGTGGATAAGTATATCATCCCTGTCTGGAAGGAACGGAATGCTCAAGAGATCCGGCGCAAGAACGCAATAAGCCTGATCGACCCCATTGCAGCTACCGCTCCCGGCCAGGCTCGAGGTGTCATGAAAATTGCACGGGCCATGTTCAACTACGCCCTTGATCGTGAGTTGGTGGAAATTAACCCCTTCACGCGCCTGCCAGCTGCCGTCCCTTCCATAAAACCGGTGAGCACTTCCCGAACCTTATCTGATGCAGAGATCAAATCCGTCTGGGATACGATCCATTCCAAGACTCCGCCCGGATCTGCAGAAACCCGCAGGGCATTGCTACTAATCCTGATCACCGCTCAGCGTCCTGGAGAGGTTGCAGGCTTGGCCTGGAGCGAAATCGAAAAGAAATGGTGGACAATCCCGCAGGAACGGATAAAAACGCGAATTCACCGTCAAGAGAGTCATCGGGTATTTCTCACACCAATTGCATTGCGTATCATTGGCAAGAACCCCGGCTATAGTGACTATGTCTTTCCAGGCCCCGCGGTCATAGATCCGGTGGATCAAAAAGCGGTCTTTCCGCCACTACAGAGAAAAGCTCTGTCACACATGGTTTGCGATGAACGGGCAGGAGGTCGACCGGCAGGTGAAGGCAAAAAGACCGAGGCCATGGCGGAATATTTCGGCCTGCCGCGCTGGACACCTCATGACCTGCGGCGAACAGCTGCCACCAAGATGTCTGAACTGGGCTGTCCGGACGAGAATCCTGAACCATGCCAAGAAGGGTGTCATCGGTATCTACAACCGCAACAAATACGACAAGGAAAAGCAGGAATGGCTTACCAAGTGGTCAGCCCACCTGGAGGGGCTTGTAAATATCAAATCCGATAGTGCAGAAACAGCAGATGGTCCGGAAGATGTTCAGGAAAAATGATTATTCTTCTGTGATCACCCATCTCATCGAACACCTGATAACCCAGTACCTTCAGGCCGGGCCCAACAACCTTGAAGACAGGTCTACAACCGGCGGGTGTTGTGATACCTTCGCTGCTGGGTGTCATTTCAACGGAATTCAAGCAACAATGAACTTTCAACTGCCTGCCTGACAAACTCATACTTCGCCATCATCCTCAGTAGATCGAGAGCCGTCATTCCTGTATCCAGATAATACCAGTTCCGTGCCCGTTCGACTGCTATGTTGAGGTCACGAGCCGCTTGTTTTGTCGTAATTCCCTGCTCTCGCAGCATCTTCACTGTATTTTTCGTTAGATCGCAATTACTGAATTCATTTTTGTGGCAAATCTGCCACAGAATCTCTCTGGACAGCCGCGAGGCTGAGTATCATCGGATGAGGCTGGAATGCAGAAACATCGCGTGCCAGTCTTGCGAAAAGCCGCTGACGTTAACCAGCAACCTTGCCGATCGGATTATGACCCTGCTTCGGGACTAATCTGATGAGCAGGACCCTTTTATGGGAGGTTGAGTGAAGCAGAAGTATTATTATATAAGACAAATGACACCACCAGTGAACAACCTGAGGGGGTGTTCACTGGCTGAATCAATGTCCTGTCGGAACAAAAATCGCACGCCTATGCAAAATGCGGAAGTAATATACGGTTACTTTCTGGCGCGTTTTCTCCATACGACATATCCAAATAGACCGGCACCTAGGAGAAGCATGGTGGTGGGTTCGGAGACCGGGGCGCCTTCAATCTGCACATTCAGGTCGCTGGACTTGTCCCAGCCATTGCCGTTTGAGTCCTATACATAATATGGCAACGGATACTGTGCCGATGGTCCGTCTGCACAGAATCTCAGAAGTAGGCCATCGACGGCGCCGACAGCCTGCGAACTGCCAAGGGCAGCATTTGAGGCGTGCATAAATATCTGCTGATAATCCCTGCTGAGTTTTTTCCGGAAACACCGAAATTAATTAGTTTCCATCCGGAAACAAATTAACAAAAGCGGGGGTACTGCCCTGCGTCGTACCGTAGTCTGTTGCTATTGCTGTTACCTCGCTGGAGGTTACCAGCTCGCGCTCGTGCTGCTCCAAGAGTTGAAAAATATCCGGGCGAATGCGCCGGAAAAGTGGGGGCCAATCGCTTTCCTGGGTATACTCTGGTTTGAATTCCGGGACGATCAGTTTCAAACAGTGAATCACCCCTGACACATCATTTTCCTCAGCATGCCGGAACAATAATTGGAAGCGCTCATTTAGAATACCGGCGTCAATATAAACCGGCGACTGCACCCGGATCATTTCATGGGAGGTTGGCATAACGCCTTCACCTTCGATCAACAGCTCTTCGTACAGTTTTTCGCCCGGTCGCAATCCGGTAAAGATGATATCCATATCTTCGTAGGGCTCGAATCCCGATAACCGGATCAGTTCCTCAGCCAGTTCCAGAATTGCCACAGGTTCACCCATGTCCAGCAGGAATATTTCACCACCATTTCCAAGACAGGTGGCCTACAGCACCAGCTGACTTGCCTCGGGAATCGTCATAAAAAATCTGGTGATGCGCGGATCGGTAATGGTCACCGGCCCGCCATTCCTGATCTGTTCCTTGAACCTGGGGATAACACTACCGTTGCTTCCCAGCACATTGCCGAACCTGACCGTTGTGAATTTG
>JBAYZR010000060.1:0-12924 GCA_041672425.1 Pedobacter sp.
CTGGTAGCTCGTCGGGCTCATAACCCGAAGGTCACAGGTTCAAATCCTGTCCCCGCAACCATAATATCAAGCCCTTACGAAAGTGAGGGCTTTTTCTTTATGGTGCATTGTGGCGCATGTTTTTTTTAACTGTCAATTCTCCTACGTAGACCATTACAATGAGCGTCTGCTGCGCACCCAAGGAGGCACACCATGAACCTGCCCGCTCTTATCCGGCGTACGACCAGCGCAGAACGTAAGACCGTCGACGAAGCCGCCGTCTGGCTCCAGCAGCATATGAGCCCCTATTTTTTCCAGGCCATGGCCGACGAAGAGGATGCACTGGTATCGCTGGCCCGCGAGATGGGTCGGCTGCGTTCCAGCCGACGCCTGATCCTGGTAGACCGTGACAAGCGATTGATACTTGCCTGTATCAATCGTGCCGGATCTCTGTACGAGACCCTGCGCCAGGTGGGCGAGCGGGAGATATCCTATGCCATGTTCTCCCACTCCAACGCCTCCATGCCAGGTATGGCGGAGGAACTGGAGGTGCAGCGATTCGAATTCGACCGACGCCACGACCACGAGATTGATCTGAATCAGCGGATCAACATACCGGCGGCACTACTGCGTAAGATCCGTGCCGAACTGTGTCTGGTGTACCCGGAGTTCGATCTGCGCAAGCTCGACCGATTGCTTAAGATCCTCTGGCTCAACGACGAACATTACATCCGTATGTCCCCTCCATCGCGGGTTGCCTATCTGGTCTGGCTGTTCGAACGTGGCAATGCATCGGGTGGGCTGTTCGTGGATATCGCCGAGGTGGTCCGCGAAGGGCGTCTTGAAACCCGTGTGCTGTTCGCCGCGGGCAATCCACCTCAGGAAGAGTTCCTGCTCCAGGTGCTGGAGGTCTTCAATCGTCTTAAAATTGGCATTCGCAGAGCCTATTGCCAGACCATCTCCAACGGTACCCACCCTTACTTCCTGGGCGCTTTCTACGTTCAGAGCCGCCAGGGTGACGCCCTGTTGCCGGGAAGCCCGCTGGCGGAACTCCTTAAGCGGGAACTCTGCACCACCCAGATACTTGCCACTTCATCCCAAGTGTACCGCGATATCGTCACGGAGGGGTTGATGTCCGGCGAGGATGCGTCCCTGGTCAATGCCTTTATCGCTTTCTGTCATACCAGCCTGGCTCATGGCCAACCGGAACGTTTCGGACTGGAGGATGTCCGAAAGGCCTTCTATGACCATCCCGAGATGGCTCAGCTACTGATCAGATTTTTCAGGACACGCTTTGATCCCGAACTGGCGGATCGTGAGGAGATCTACAGTGCTCTATTGATTGAGACGCTGGAGGCGGTGGAAGGTTACAACACCGGCCACCGCTGGCTGGACGATATCCGCCGCGCCGTCTATCGCTGCTGCCTGTTGCTGGTCATGCATACTCTCAAAACCAATTTCTTTGTGGTGGAAAAACAGGCACTGGCCTTCCGGCTCGACCCTGCCTATCTGCGCGATATGGGGGATGAATTCACTAACGATCTGCCAGAAACGCAACCCTTCCGTGTGACATTCTTCTTCAGCCGCTCAGGTTATGGTTATCATATCGGATTCTCGGACATCGCCAGGGGAGGGTGGCGCACAGTCATCGCCCGTAGCGCCGACGATTTAATCACCGCCTCCAACACCCTGTTTCGCGAGGTATACGTTCTGGCCCATACCCAGCACCTGAAAAACAAGGATATCTACGAGGGGGGCTCCAAGATGGCGCTTGTATTGGACTCATCCGATTTGGGCCAACCACCCGGCGGAGAGGCCGAGACCAGAAGGCTGTACAAGCTGCAGTACGGCATAACCAACGCCTTTCTGGACATCTTCGTGACCGAGGCCGGGAAGGTGAAAAATCAGCGGGTAGTTGATTACTACGGTGACGATGAACCGATCGAGATCGGCCCGGACGAAAACATGCATGACGCCATGATCGAGACCATTGCCAATCTCTCAAGGAAGCGGGGCTACATCCTCGGCATCGGGATCATGTCCAGTAAACGGGTCGGCATCAACCACAAGGAGTATGGGGTTACCTCCACCGGGGTGGTGAAATTCGCCGAGATTACCATGGCCGAGGTGGTCGGCATCAACATCACCCGCGACCCATTTACGCTCAAGATAACCGGCGGTCCAGGCGGCGACGTGGCTGGCAACTCTCTGGCCATCATGCTCAAAAACTGCCCATTGATGCAGGTGAAGCTGATTCTGGACGGCACTGCGGCTCTCTACGACCCGAACGGCATCCAGCGCGAGGAGTTGGATCGCATAGTGCTGGCACACGATCTGGACGCTTTTAATCCGGAAAATCTGGGTGAGGGTGGCTTTATCATCTACCGCACCGGCCGTAGGATGGAGGGGCTCAAGGAGACCCACCGCAAGATGAGTCATACCCCGGACGGCCTGGTAGAGGAGTGGCTTGACATTGACAATTTCTATCGCGAGTACAACAGTCTGGTCTTCACGGTCAAGAGTGACCTGTTCATCCCGGCCGGGGGGCGGCCTGAAACCATCGACCGCCAGAATTGGCGCTTGTTCCTTGATGAACGGAGAATCCCGACTGCGCGTGTGATCGTGGAGGGGGCCAATTCCTTTATTACCCCGGAGGCCAGGGTGCAGCTCCAGAAGAGCGGTGTGGTGATCATGCGCGACGCCTCGGCCAACAAGTGCGGCGTGATCTCCTCCTCCTACGAGATTATTGCCAATCTGCTTCTTTCCGAGCAGGAATTTCTAAAACACAAGGAGGAATATGTTCTGGACGTGCTGACAATACTGGAGAAGCGAGCTGCCGACGAGGCTCGCTTGATCCTACGGCGCAGCCGCGAATCCGGTGGTACCCAGCTCTATACCGAGATATCCGATGCCATCAGCCAGAATATAAACAGCTATTATACACGTCTGTTCGATTTCTTTTCCTCTCATCCGGAACTCTGTCTGCAAGATCCCTTCCGGCAGGCGGTGATCAATCACCTTCCGCTTATTCTACAAAATACACCGGCCTTCAGAAAGCGGATCAGAACCCTGCCGGTCAAGTATCTTTGTGCTATCCTGGCCGCTGAGATCGGCTCGTCCCTGGTCTATACCGCCAGTCAGGATGCGGATTTTGAGGATATGGTCAGGCGACATCTGGCTAGAGTGCTGTGAAATATGTCAGCAGTGAAAGTAGTGTGACGGGTTCAGGTATTGTTGGCCACATCGCTTCATTTAAAACAGCAAGGAAATAGCATGCAGCAGCAGGCCAATAATGCCGCCCACCAATGTTCCATTCATACGTATAAATTGCAGATCGGAACCAATACTCAGTTCGATTTCACTGACATAATCATCATTTTCCCATTTTTGTACAGTTTCTGAGATATGCTTTGCAATTGCAGTTCGCAGTGTATCTCCATGGTTAATTACCAGCGTCTCAAGATGCTCATTTAAAGACTCTTTCAGTTCCCGGTTTTTTGACAATGAACTTCCAACGCCTGAAACAGTCTCGACTATCTTCTCACGAATTTTTGAATGTTGCTGTTTTAGATCATTACTCAACCATATTTTAAGATCGATTCCGAGATTCTTCACGTAATCGGATAAAAATGGGGTTTGCACTGCTTCAAGCTTAATTGCCTCTATCTTGGTTCGCAATACTTGATCCGTTTTCAATCTGCTAATAAATTCCGTCACAGCAGTATCAAATGTATGCCTAAGCTCATGAGCAGGATCAGCGTTAACATCTTGAATATATTCGTTGAGCCTTCTAACTATCTTTTCTCCGGCTCCTTTTGAAAACTGGTCCCGGTTTGGAATAAAGTGACTCAGGAGCGGGTAATCCTTTGTAATCATATTGTCTATGGAATTTGTCAGATTAGCTTGCGCTTGCGGAGTTGCCAGCCACACTGCAAAACGATTCAGCATTTCATCAAGAACTATTTGATGGCGATTGTCATATCTGAGTGTGTCCAGAAGAAGCCCTGCTGATGACGAAAGATCAAAGTTTTCAATCCGGTCGCATATTGTTGCTCGAAGTATTTTTTGAACACGTTCATCATCTACAAAGTCCAAGGATTCAGAAATTACACGGGAGAATCCATTAGCCAATCCATCCGCATTTTTATTGGACATCAGATATGCAGCAATACGCTCAGCCGGATTTTGCTCTCTCAGCTTGCCTATTAAAGTCTCGGGAGCAAGAAACTTATCCCGGATAAAATCGGCCAGATTCCCGGCAATTGCATCCTTCTTGTTTTTAATTATTGCCGTATGTGGTATCGGAACGCCCAAAGGATGTCTGAAAAGCGCAACAACGGCAAACCAGTCAGCAAGCGCGCCAACCATGGCGGCTTCAGAAAAAGCGGCAATCCACTCCCATGCGCCAATTCCCTTTTGGGCGCGTGCAACCACGAATAGTATCGCCGCTCCGATCATCAATCCAGTGGCAACGGTTTTGTTTCTAATTAATATGTTTTTTCTGTTATCCACTAATTCACTCCATGGGTGAGATACCTTCTTAAATCATCGCAAAAAGATGTACTCAATACCGTCTCTCTTTTGTATTCAATGGACATGAAGTTGACCCGCCGTCTTTTGGGCGGGTCAACTTTCTGGTTGGAAATTCGGATTTTCGCTTGGTTTGTATTCTCCTCGTAGAAATGAGGATGGCGTCAGGAAGTTCTAAACAGCCGTAACTGTAGTATCTATTCTGATGTGAAGTGTTTCTTTAAAGTCTCTAGTAAGTGCCATTTGCGCCTCCTGTCTCTTCCTTAAATCTATTTCTTTTTCGGCTGGTTGGCTTTTCGTTCTTTGTACTCTTTCCAAGCTGACTCACGACCTTTTAACCACTCTTCTCCATTTGTAAAGAAACAGCGCTAGACGTTGATGCCGATGTGACGACCATCAGGCAGTTCAACATCTAGAGACAGTTTGCCGCCAAGTGCCTCGATGTACCGTTTGAGAGAAGAGATTTTAACTTCGTGGCCACGTTTTTCCAGATTTGCGACGGAGGGCTGCGAGATCCCAAGTGCAGCCGCCAGATCATGTTGTGACATCTCCACTGTTTGACGTAATTGAGCAAGGCGGAGTTCAAAAATTTCCTGATCTGCCTGAATACGTGCTGCTGCTACCAGAGCAGGGTCTATTTTTTTAATTAATTCCGAAAGCTGCTTTGCCATAATTTACTCCAGTTCTTGCAGATAATTAAGGAATTCATGCTCTGCAATAGGGATCATAGTTTTGTAAAAATGTTTATTTCCGGTTTTGTCACCACCACACAGCATCACGGCATGTCGGAAAGGATCAAAGGCGAAAAATACACGGTACGGTTTGCCCTTGTGTTGTACGCGGAGTTCTTTCAGGTTCTTTACCTCTTCAGTTCCTTTGAGACTATCAACGTGCGGTCTGCCTAACATAGGGCCGTATTGCTCAAGAACCAATATGGCAGCCAACACATCTTGCTGCTCCGAGGCATCTAAACCTAGAAACCAATCATCAAAGTACTCAACAGTAACGATTTTCCACACCATATTTCATTTCCTTAAATAAAAAATAGCTTACACGCTATATAATGTCAAGGCTATATTTGGGGAACCAATTCCGTTGTCATCGGTTGTTTATGTAGATGACAGCCGCAATGACCACCGTGAGTAAAATCAGGCAAACCATCCCGTTTCTACTCTTGTTTGCTTCATTGAACTCGCTCTTAAATGATCCCGGACGATCGCGTATGCAGATTGACGTTCTGCTTGGTTGGCTGAAACAGTTCCGCCATTTGCTGTCGGGCAAGCCAGACCGTTTCGCCATCAAACCGGACATCTATTTTCAGTTTTCCGTCTTCAGTCTTATAAACCAGAAACTGGCCCTCAGATGCACCCTTTGCGATTTATCAGTCATTGGTTGCCTCTTTCTTGCCGAAACCATCCCGGTTGATCGATGGGACTTGCTACAGGACAGAAGAAAAGGACACCGGCACTGAAGCGTCAGAGGAAACACTATATTTAGAAACAAAAAGGCTCCCGTTGTGGGAGCCTTTTATATTGGTGGCGGTGCAGGGATTCGAACCCCGGACCTAGCGAATATGAGTCGCTTGCTCTAGCCAACTGAGCTACACCGCCAATTTGAATCTGATATGTTGAAAAAAGAATTACCAGTTTGAAATCACTGTTTGCACTTAAGACCTCAATTACCTTAACACCACAAAATCAGACGATTTTTATAGTTCAATCCACTAAAAGTGTCAAGATGTTTTTTCATGTTACCGGCTATATTCCAGGTTGGAGTTGATAAAGTTTTTGATCTTGTGCTGCTTGACGCCATACATTCCGGTCAGCAGGTTTTCTCCTGGTGTCTTTGCCAGAACTGTTGCCAGCGAGCCCTGCTTCTCAATGTCTTTAAAGACCGCTATTGTTCGTAGAACAGCCTGGTCGGCAAGCTCATTGATGTTGGCTGTGTGGCGTTTGCCGGTGACAGGGTTAAGCCAACTGCTTGACTCTGGCAACATGGCGTCATGCCGGGACATGTCCAGTGGATAGAACAGGTGCTGTTTCCATTTCAGGGGAGAACCTGGCAAACTACCCAGTATATGGGCTAATATCTTGCAGAATATTAGATCGTACATGCCTTGAAAACGGCAATGCAGGTCGAGGGCCTTTCCCATTGAAGAAGGGTGAAGCTTTCCCTCGGGATCGAATAGCAGGGAACCGGCAGTGACCAGTTCTTCCCGAATCTGCGGGGTGACGAGGGATCGCAGGTATCTTGTTGTCACAATTGCATCCCTGCGCAGGAGGTAGACATCAATGGCGGTCTCCATCCGGTAGTGCCGACCCATATTATCGATACCGGCCATGCTGAACACAAAGGGATGAAATATGATATCGCCCTGCATGTGTGTGAGGACTCCCAGCAGGCAGGCCAGCAGCCATGCAGGGAGGCCGTTGGGGAATCTCTGTTCGATCCTGATGAGCGGCGCATAGCTGTTGTCGTCGGCATCGTGGAAGACGTTGGCCAGTGTCAGGGCAACAGGGGCGTCTGGCCCGCGAAACAGGTGTAGCAGGGTGTCGGGCAGAACCGCTCCCGCCAGATACAGTTCGCGATGGTTGCGGATTATCTCTCCGGTTCGGCTGCCGCTATTGAGGCCGGCCAGGACCCGCTCGGCCAGAATCCAGTGGGTTATTTCTTTAGGCATGTTCTTAATACCAAACCGAATTTAACCTCATGTCGGTTTCTGTACTCCCTCCACCGCACACTTCAACACCTCCCGCAATTGATCAAAGTTATACGGTTTGCTGAGCATTCCTGCCATATCCTCTCGGGGGATCTGTGTTGTTGCATCTGCGTCTTCAAAACCGCTGCTGATAATAATCGGCAGCTCCGGGTTGAGCTTTTTCAGCTCACGAAACAGCTCATAACCATCCATAACCGGCATACCGATGTCGGTCAAAACCAGGGTGATGTATTCAGCATTCTTTTGATATAACTCCAATGCTTCCTTGCCGTTTACTGCCTCAATTACGCTGAATCCAAGCGCCTTCAGCAACATTGCTGCAACCATCATAAGCTGCGGTACATCCTCGGCCAGCAGTACCGTGCCACTTCCCTGCCATGGGGCTGAATCGGTCAGCTTAAAAGATTCCTCTTCCGTAGATTCACGGCTCTGTGATGGCAGGTAAACCTTAAAGGTTGTTCCCTGCCCTGGCTGACTCAAAAGTTGCAACGCGCCATTATGCGCCTTGATGATCCCAAGTACAGCGGACATCCCCAGGCCTCGCCCGGTAAACTTGGTTGTATAGAATGGCTCGAAGATTCGACGACCGGTTTCTTCATCCATACCGCAACCGTTATCGGTGACTTTCAGACAGACATACCAACCAGGCGTAATAACATTGTCGAGATGATCGTTGTTCGGTTGTTCCTCCGTTATCGCCACCTTTTCCAACGACACACAAATTTCGCCTTGCGCCGTGCCGATTGCCTCTGCGGCATTGATGATCAGATTCATAACAATCTGCCGGATCTGGCTGGCATCAGCTTTTATTGATGGAATATCAGTTGAAGGCAAAAGCTTGATAACCACGTTCTGACTGATGGTTGCTTTCAACATCCTGATCATCTCTTCCACCAGCGCAGCCATATTGAACTTGGTTGGCACAGGTTGAGCCTTGCCAGCGTATATGAGCATCTGGCGACATAAATCAGCGGCGCGCTGAGCAGCTATCTCTATCTCCTGGACAAGCTCTTCAGCCCTTTGGGGTCGTTTTTTTAACAGAGAGCAATTACATATTATGACAGTCAGGATATTATTGAAGTCATGGGCAATGCCGCCAGCCAGCACGCCGAGGCTCTCCAGCTTCTGGGCTTGTTGGAATTGCTGTTCAAGTATATGCCTCTCTTCCTCGGCACGCTTGTGGGCTGTTATCTTCCATACGGAATCCATAAAGAGATTCATTTGCATTACGTCGGCATCATCGTATTCGTTTTCCTTGTTTGCAACCCCTACCACAGCAACAACTTCACCGGCTATCAGGACTGGGACAGTCAGAAAACGCTTGAGCGGGACATGCCCTTCCGGTATCCCTTTTTTTAACAGATTATGGTCAGTATAATCGTTAAGCAGGATCGGCTTTCTCTGTCGAACAGCCTCCCCCCATATCCCGGTGCTGTCGAGATCGTATACAGTTTTCTGCTCCACAACACTGCATTCGCTCATCACACCTTTTGACCAGGAGTTTAAAGTAAATTGCCGATTCAGCTCGTTGTAGAAATATATGTAACCGATTGAACTAGCAGTAAGTATGATAGCTTCGTCCAGTGCATGATCGAGGAATTCCTGCTCACTTGTAAACGGGTACTGTGAAATTTCAAACAGGCGGGTCATGCGCTGCCCGTTGTTTTGTATCTGAATCTCCAACTGCTTACGCTCGGTGATATCGCTAAAATTAATCAGATATTCACCATTGTGCACCGGAGTTGTCTGTAGCTGCGCCCAGAACAGTGAGCCGTCACCCCTCACCAGGCGTATCTCCCAGTCCTGAGCTTCATTCTCTTTAGAGATCTTATTGCGCTGCAGGTAATAAACGTCCTGATCTTCCCGGAAAATAAACTTTGTAATCGGCTTATTGATAAGGGCTTCCCGTAGCGTATTAAACATGGAAGCGGCAGCAAGATTTGCCTTCTGAATAAGCCCCAGTTCACTGACAGTCAGATATCCCACTGGCGCCAGTTCATACAGGTCGATGTAGCTGGCCTTTGTAGCCTCCAAGTCGTGCTGCATGCGGAGTAGCTCCTCGTTCTGCATCTCCAGTTCGATCTGGTGTACGCGCAGTTCGTGGAGGAGTTTCGACGTTTCCTCTGGTGAAAAAGTTTCCGGAGTTGATGCTTCGTTTGCCCGGAACTTTTCTGCGGCACGCTGGCGTAGATCCCGGGCTGTTTCTGGTTGTTTGGTTGTCATGGTTTCTGATCTCCTCAATTCACAGTCAAAATAATCATTATTCTTCAATCTTGTCATCATTTATCGTCTATGTTAACATATTTTCACAAAAACAAGGAGGTATGCTCATGCCCCGTTCTGCAAGCAATCTGCTTGATCTGTCCGAACTACCTGCTCCCAAGCGCCGCGAGGTGCGGGATTTTTTTCAGTTTCTTTTGACGAGTAGTGCAGCCACCGTTATGATATTTATGCTACCGCAGGTATCTTTGGCAGACTTCTTCAAGTACAAGGACAACAAAGGAAACCTGATAATCACCAACAGGTTTGAAGATATCCCAAAGAAATATCGAAACCGGGTCATTGTAGTTTGGGATAAAGACCTTGCAGCCAAAGACACCGTGGCTAGACGAAAGGCGGCTGCTGTGGAACAATATGAACAACAGGAAGCTAACAAAAAGGCTCAACAGCAAGCGGAAGAAAAAAAGACTTCTACAAAAAAAGGCAAAACTTTGGTCATTGAGTTGGATGAAAATACCGGCCAGTTAATCCGCCGCTTCGAATAGGACGGCTAAGGAGCTGTAAAAAAATAACATGGCCATCTTGCATCTCATCTTCAGGCCATCTTTGACCGAACTTCAATCACCAAATCCTCAACGTAGCTCTGCTACGTCTCCGGTTTGCCTCAATCAGTTCAGCCAAATCTGACCCGAATCTGAGCGCAATATAACCAAGTCATTTATTTACAGCTCCTTAGGAGGAGGTACCTTGTTTTATGCGACCTGCGACGAAGTACGACAAGCCAGTTTTACTATGGAAGCCCTAAAATAACATGTTGATTAAACTTATAAACCTCCACATAGCCTGGATATTCTGCTTTGCATCCATACAAAAAACGCTCAATAACTTTGTATCAAACCTGGATCCCGCCAGTCTCTTTAAAGATAATCTTAACACCATAAATTCGGCTATTTTTTCAGTGTGCAAACGCTACGGGATTTTGGGTGATGACGCCGAGGATCTGGGACAAGATATCCGTCTCACCATTATTGCCGATGATTACAGGCGGTTGAGAGGCTTTCGCAATGAAAGCTCTTTGACTACATTCCTATATACGGTCATAAACAACATTTTTATTGATCAGTATCGAAAGCGGCGGGGACGTTGGCGCCATTCAGAAAAGGCGATGCGCCTGGGTCAAGAGGCTGTTCTCCTGGAGCGTTACTGTTACCGGGATGGCCTGCCGCTCCATGAAGGCATTGAAATCCTTCGTACCAATCACGGCAGCTCCACCCCTGAAGAGGTACTGCACCATCTCTTTGCTCAAATCCCATGCAAAACTCCGCGTCCCATTCCGGCGGGAGAAGTATCCATCGAACTTCCGGACAGCATCTCCCTGGCAGATGAGCAGCTTCACATCGCCCGCCGTGACAAGCTTAAAGAGCATCTGGAAGCGATGATACTGGAAATGGAAGAGGATTTCTCCGACGATGAGCGCCTGATACTGAAATTGCATTTTCAGGAAGATGTTCCTGTGTCCAAAATCGCGCTGGTTCTTGACTCTACCTCATACAAAGTGAAACTAGACATAGAGAGAATCATCCTTGGCCTCCGTAAGGGACTTTTGAGAAATGGGATCAATTATCAACAGGCCAAAGAGCTCATGGAGGAGTCGTGGTGAGGAAATATTTCAGGTCTGAGGCTTCCGTCCGTCAAACAAGTAAGGAAAATTCAGAAATGCTGGGAAAAATCCTTGTTACCAACATGACTCGGCGTGAGACAAATACAGCACTCTGTCCCGACGCTCAGACGCTGGCTGCATTCGTGGACAATACACTGCCCATGGAGAAGCGTGGTGAAGTCAAGACGCATCTGGTGGACTGCGACCGGTGTCTCGCCATCGTTGCCGAAACGCTGAAGACAGGTGAAGATTTGTCGCAGACGGCAAACCCGCACACCCGGCATTACGTTAAGCTTGTGGTTCCAATGGCGTTGGCCGCCGGCTTAGCTCTCTTTATGGTATATTCGCATCTCCAAAAAACAGAGCAGCAGGTGCGTATAGCAACGATCCCTCCACCGCAAGTAACTGACCGGAGCCGTGAAAAGACTGAGCCCGCAGCCTCCCAAGCCACTCAACTACCATTAAGCGATACACTAAAACAGCCGGCCACGACAACTTCCACCTTCTGCGTCGCTGTTGTAGAACGCCTGCTTGCTTCGACACCGGCAGCCCGAAACATCCCCCTACCCACCACAGAGCATGAGTACGGTTTCACTAGTCAGGTCAACCCTGAACGCCAATGGTTCAGGATGGGGCGGCTTCTGGTGCAACTTGAGCTTTCAAGGCGGGCGCAGGATAGGAATCGCCTGGGGTCAATAATTTCCGAAATGAGAAAGCTCGCCTCTACAATGGAAACGCCGGAAGTGAGCGATCTTCTGTCAAGGTCTGAGCCAGCGGGCCGGATGGCGAAGTCTCTCGATGCTATCGGTAAAAAGAAAGGAAACCAGTTCCCGCTGGAATTCGGTTCCTGGACTGAAGCGGGATTGCTGGCCTCACGTGAAGGGAATCCCCGCTTCACAAGCAAATCCGAGATCGAAAAATTCAAGGTTGAGGCGGTTAAGCGCGCCCTGCCCCAGGGAATTATCAACAATCTGTCTGAGATCGAGAGAATTTCGGTACAGGACCATGTAACTGCGGAGGACACCCAAAAACAGGCCCGGTTATTCGAGACAATCCAAGACCTGATGTAAGGAGGTTTCGCCCTGCGTACATACGGTGTGTTGATATCCCTGATATTGCTGATCCTGGCAAACCTCTCTTATGCCGACAGTCCCAAAGATCATGCGGGATGGTGGCTGAAAAATTTTGGAACCGTCGACCGGGGAAACCGTGACGTAGCCCGCGCTGAACAGATCTTTCGGCGAGTTGCTGAGGCAGCGGACAAGAAGGGGGGCAAACTCCCCCGCATGAATATCATCAAGTCGCTTGGTGAACCATGGGTGATCGCCATCAGGGATGGCAGCATCATTGTTTCCGAAGGCGCTATAGCCACCTGTTTTCGGAATGTATCTCAGGCCAAGGGCGATGCGCGGCTGGCGTTCATATTGGGGCATGAACTTTCGCACCTTGCAAAAGACGACTATTGGCATATTGCAGCCTTTGACGCGCTTGTGGGGTACAAGGGCGAAAAAGGCAATGAATCAAGGATAAAATCGGAAATCATTGCGCTCTTGGAAAAATGGGGAGACATAAAACCGGGTCAGAACGCCAATGAAGTTATTCGAACCAAGGAGTTGCAGGCGGACGAAGAAGGGCTTTTGACCATGACAATGGCCGGGTTCGAGCCCAGCCTGATTGTTGGAGACCATACAAATTTTTTTGAAGAGTGGATATCGCTAATCACCGGTCGCTCCGCCTACAACGACGTCACACACCCCAGCCCCCCCCAGCGCGCTCTGTTTGTCAAGGCGCAGATGAAACCGGTGATCGACGCGCT
>JBAYZR010000061.1:0-12873 GCA_041672425.1 Pedobacter sp.
TTACACTCTTTGCTTGCACCTTTCTTGTACGCCGTTTTCACTTTAATATCAATTTGTTGCATTTGCCGTAGTACTGTCCTAGAATGCGCGGGAACTCATCAAAAAAAACAGCAGCGAAGACATAACAAATATCACTCGACAGGGTCTGATGATATGCCGCAATCGGGAAAATTTCGCCTAACCCTTACTCAAAAACTGGTCATCAGTTTTGCCATAAACGGCATCTGCATGGTTACTGCCTTGGTGTACGCCATTATTGGACTTGGTACTATGCACCGCTTGGTCGATGATATCGCTCGCAATGATCTTGCCGTTGCCACCGACTCAATCGTGCTTCGGGATAGCATGCTGGCACAGGAGCGTACAGCGAGGAGGTTTCTGATACTCAGATTGCCTGAGTTGCAGGAATTGCATGGCGGACAGGTTGATACATTTCGCCGCACACTTGCCACGATGCAGCAGCATACTAAAGGGGTCAATTTCGATGAATTGACGGCTAGTCATTCAGCCTACATTGTTATGACCTCACAGATGTTTGCCGGTGGGTTAGTAAATGAATCGGTCATGAAGCGAGCCGCTGCGCGAGTTGGCATTGCAATTGAGAATGTTCGCAAGGAGCAACAGCATCTTCTGGAGCGTAAGTTAAGTGTTGCCGGGGAACGTGAGGCTCGAACCTCAACCTGGGCACTTGGCTTGGCATTAAGCGGTGTTGCCATGGCATTCATCATAGCGGTATTGTTGATATATTCTTTCTCATCCTCGATCAGCAAGCTACAGAAAGCTACGCACCGCATTGCGGCTGGCGATTTTGATCATGACCCTCATATTCCGCCAGGGGACGAAATCGGATCTCTGGCGCAGGACTTCATGCGTATGGCTGTAAGGCTTAAGGAGCTTGAGCAGATAAGCCTTGACGCCAGTCCACTTACCCGCTTGCCGGGCAATATTGCTATAGAACGCTCCATTAACAGGCGTCTGAAGGAACAGGTTTCTTTTGCCATGTGTTATCTGGACCTGGATAATTTCAAGTCATACAATGATCGCTATGGCTACATCAGGGCCAGCGAACTCATCAAGGAAGCCGGTCAAGTTATCTATAATGTTATCAATAAATTGGACGATCCGGATGCCTTTGTAGGACACATTGGCGGTGATGATTTTGTTGTGATTATTAGTGCCATGCTCGCAAAAACGGCATGCCAGACAATCATCCATGACTTCGACGCCATGATCCCGTCATATTATTCCGAAGAGGATCGTGTCGCTGGCGCCATTGATGGGGTTGATCGTTATGGTGTGCCGCGCAGTTTTCCGCTGATCTCCATATCGATTGCGGTGATGAATTGCCAACCAGGTAATTTTAAAACGGCGGCCGAGATTGCAACGGCTGTAGCCGCTGTAAAGGAGCGTGTCAAGGAATCACCTGGGAGCAATTACATTATCGTAAGAGAGGCAGGGTCTTATGACGTCTGATAGGATATGTGTCACCCTGATAAACAGGATAAGTGTATTCATGAAGTTGTTTGCTGCCGTAAATCCGCATAAAATATTAATAGTAATGGTGATATTGATGTTTATGTCGGGATGTATGACAGTTCCAATTCCTAGAATTGTTTCCAAGCAGGAGCTTGATTTCGCCGGAGCATTGGAATATTTGCGATCAGGAAATTGGCAAAAGGCGCGTCCCCTCCTGGAAAGGGTTTGCGAGGAGCCGCCTATAACTGGAGTGACTGATGAGGCCCTCTTTCGCCTGGCGCTATTACATCTGGGAGATGATGGTACCAAGGGGGTAGCGCGGGCACAGGCGCTTTTGGAACGTCTGAGGAACGAATTTCCTTTGAGTAGCTGGACTCATCAGGCGACACCGCTGGCTTCATACCTGACAGGAACAAAGGTACTCCGCGACAGGCAGCGTGAACTGAAAACCTTATATGATCTCAATTTGTCCTTAAGCCATGATAATCGTGAGTTACGTCAGAGCCTTGAACGGCTCAAACAGCTGGACATAGAGCTGGAACAAAAGATTAAGCGCTGATCAGTTGTTAGAGGTTATTTTAGCTTCTTCTCTCCCTGTAGATATCCCTCCAAAAATACCCCCTTGTACGCCATAAAGCGGTTGTTGGCAATTGCCTCGCGGATCTCGGCCATCATTTGGAGGTAGAAGTGTACGTTGTGTATGGCTGAGAGCACTGCCGAGATGACCTCGTTGGCGGCGAACAGGTGATGGAGATAGGCACGGGTAAAGTTCTGGCATGTATAACATGTACAAGTTGGGTCAATGGGGTAGAAGTCCCGCTTGTAGTTCTTGCTGGTCAGGCGAACCTTTCCCCGGCGGGTGAATAGGGTCGCACTGCGGGCATAACGGGTTGGGATGACACAGTCAAACATATCTATTCCCCGCTCGACACTCTCCAGGATATCCTCCGGCAGGCCGACTCCCATCAGGTAGCGTGGTTTGTCTTCCGGCAGATGCGGTGAAGTCCAGTTCACAACCTTCTTAAGCAGTTCCAATCCCTCGCCGACGCTGACACCACCGATTGCGTAGCCGGGCAGATCGAGTTTGCGCATCTCCTGGGCGCACATGGACCGTAGGTCTTCGTAAACACTGCCCTGTACAATGCCGAACAAAGCCTGATCGGCGCTGGTCATGGCTTTCTGGCATTCCTTTAGCCAGCGGATGGTTTTTTTTGTGGATTGTTCGGCGTAGCTTCGATCACAGGGATAGGGAATGCATTCATCGAAGGCCATGATGATATCGGCCCCCAGATCCTGCTGGATTCGGGTGGCACTGGCCGGATCCAGATAGATTTCATCGCCGGTGATCTCATGTCTGAAAAAGACACCATCCTCGGTAATGCGCTTGTTGGGAAGAGAGAATACCTGAAAGCCGCCCGAATCGGTAAGGATAGGTTTGTTCCAGGCCATGAACTTGTGTAGGCCCCCGGCTTTTTTGATCAGTCCCTCACCTGGTTGCAGGTGCAGATGATAGGTATTACTAAGGATAATCTGTGCGCCGGTATCCACGACCTGTGCAGTCGTGAGTGGTTTCATGGCGCCGTGGGTGGCAACCGGCATAAAGATCGGGGTCTGAATATCACCGTGCGAGGTGGTAATGATGCCGAGTCTGGCAGCGCTGTGCCGGTCTTTTTTGAGCAGCTTGAATTGCATGGCTTGAATCTCCAGGATGAATACTGATGTCATTGCAAAAGCCCGCAAAACGGCAGTTGCCAGTCTTATAACATATTGATATTATTGAAGCGTAAAAATCAAATATAAGAGAATTTGCGAGGGAGTCAAAATTACTACCAGAATGTTGCCCCAATTGCAATCCTGCAACAGCCAGTTGTCCGTAGCACTCAATTGCATACTGTATACATAAAGTTGTTGCAATTTATTATAACGACGTTTAGTATGACCTGACTCAAAAGTACAGATGAACATATTCTAAGCTGCAATTGCACGACTGCCGCATCTAAATACACTCGAAGGAGGTTGGTATGCAGGTTGTCATCAGATTATGCTGGCGTGGGCCGCCTCAGCGCCATTAGTATCCAGTCGCCTTGGGCATCCCATATTCACGGAACAATTAATTAACGCAGTTACACACTCTTGAAAAGGAAGGATAGATATGCAATTTCTTACGTCATCTATCGGCAGAAAGATCCTGATGGCCATAACAGGGCAATGTATGGTTATGTTTATCATGATCCATCTGATCGGCAACTCAACCATTTTTGGATGGCTCGACGGTGGTGTCAATGCATACGCCCATCATCTCCACAGCTTGCCGCTACCCATCATAGTGGCATTCAGGCTTGGTTTGCTTGCACTTGTTTGCGTACACATCTGGTACGGCATACAACTTACCATTGAGAACAGCAATGGCAGACCTCAGCAGTATGCTGTCAAGTGGACCCAAAAGGCTACATTTGCCAGTGAAAACATGATCTGGACCGGTCTGATCCTGTTTGCATTTATTGTATATCATCTTCTGCATTTTACCTTTCAGACGATCAGTCCTGAAACAGCCGCACTCAAACACTTGGTACCCCTCCATGCCTATATGGTTCCCGATGTTTACGGCATGATGATCCCGGCATTTCAGAACGCCTTTATAACACTTATTTATGTAGGTGCGATGGTTACCCTGTTCCTGCATCTGTCTCATGGGATTCAGAGCTTTTTTCAGACCATGGGCTGGAGCAACGACAGGGTACAACCTGCACTCACCAAGGTCGGCACCCTGGCCGCATTGGCTCTTTTTCTGGGTTATGCCGCTGTCCCACTTACCGTTATTGTTAGAATTTTGAAATAAGGGGGTTATTGTGATACTAGACGGAAAATGTCCAACCGGACCTATTGAACAAACCTGGGACAAACATCGCTTTGATATGAAGCTGGTTAATCCCGCCAACAAACGTAAATACAATATTATTGTAGTCGGAACAGGCTTGGCCGGAGGCGCAGCTGCTGCTTCATTGGGAGAACTGGGCTACAATGTACAGGCCTTCTGCTACCAGGACAGCCCGCGGCGCGCCCACTCCATTGCTGCACAGGGCGGCATAAACGCTGCCAAGAACTACCCCAACGACGGTGACTCCATTTATCGTCTCTTCTATGACACCATCAAAGGCGGTGACTTCCGTGCCCGTGAGGCAGACGTATGGCGTCTGGCCCAGGTGTCCAACAACATTATTGACCAGTGTGTGGCTCAAGGCGTGCCCTTTGGCCGCGATTATGCCGGTTACCTGGACAACCGCTCCTTCGGCGGCGCACAGGTTTCCCGTACCTTTTATTCACGTGGTGAAACAGGTCAGCAGCTTTTGCTGGGCGCCTATTCTGCCATTTCCCGTCAGATAAAACTCGGTACGGTCAAGATGTACAACCGTCGCGAGATGCTCGACCTGGTTGTTGTTGATGGCGTTGCACGCGGCATAACCTGCCGTAACCTGATCAATGGTCAAATGGAGAGCTACGCAGCGGATGCCGTCTGCCTCTGCACAGGCGGTTACGTTAATGTATTCTATCTTTCAACCAACGCCATGGGATGCTCGGTTACGGCTACCTGGAAGGCCCACAAAAAAGGCGCTTATTTCGCCAATCCCTGCTACACACAGATTCATCCTACCTGCATCCCGCAGGCCGGCGATTACCAGTCCAAGCTGACTTTGATGTCCGAGTCACTGCGCAACGACGGTCGCTGCTGGGCAACCAAGAATAAAGGGGACAATCGTCCGCCGCAACAGATACCCGAGGACGAACGCGATTACTATCTTGAGCGCAAGTACCCGAGCTTTGGCAACCTGGCCCCGCGTGACATCGCTTCCCGCGCAGCCAAGGAACAGTGTGACGACAGCCGCGGCGTCGGTCCTGGTGGCCGCGGTGTTTATCTGGACTTTGCCGATTCCATCAAGCGCCTGGGCGCTGAAACTATCAAGGATCGATACGGCAACCTGTTCGAGATGTACGAAAAAATTACCGATGAAGATGGCTATAAAACCCCGATGCGTATCTACCCGGCGCCGCACTACTCAATGGGTGGATTGTGGGTTGACTACAACCTGATGAGTAATGTACCTGGTCTGTTTGTTCTGGGTGAAGCCAATTTCTCCGTCCATGGCGCTAACCGCTTGGGCGCCTCAGCCCTCATGCAGGGCCTGGCCGATGGTTACTTCGTCATACCTTACACAGTTGGCGCTTATTTGGCTACGGTCAAACCTGGTCAGGTCAAGACAGACCATGCTGAATTCAAGAAGTGTGAGGAGGATGCCAAGAAGGATGTCAATAAGTTGCTCTCCATCAATGGCAAGCGCACTGTGACCGATTTCATGCGCGAGCTTGGCGGCCTTATGTGGGATAATTGTGGTATGGCCCGTACTAAGGCATCTCTGGAGACAAACCTCAAAAAGATTCCGGCGCTGCGCGAGGAGTTCTGGAAGAATGTTAAGGTTACCGGTTCAGGAACCGAGCTCAACCAGCAGCTGGAAAACGCTGGCCGTACTGCCGAATTCTTCGAGTTTGGCGAGCTCATGTGTCGCGATGCCTTGCACCGTAACGAGTCTTGTGGTGGTCACTTCCGGTCAGAATACCAGTATGATGATGGTGAGGCCAAACGTGACGATGCCAATTTCTGTTATGTTGGCGCTTGGGAATTCAAGGGCCTTAACGCCACGCCCGAACTGCACAAGGAACCGTTGAAATTCGAGAACGTACATCTCGCCGTAAGGAGCTACAAATAATGAGCGATCATAAGTCCATGACATTGACACTGATCGTGTGGCGCCAAAAGAAGGCCAACGATCCTGGTAAGTTCGAAACCTATACGGCCAAGAACATAACTGAACACCATTCCTTTCTGGAGATGCTTGACTGCGTCAACGAAGACCTGATTCTTAGTGGCGTTGATCCGATCGTTTTTGACCACGATTGCCGTGAAGGTATCTGCGGTATGTGCTCTCAGGTAATCAACGGAGCGCCCCATGGCGGGCAGGATCGTACCACTGTCTGCCAGCTTCACATGCGGAAGTTCAAGGATGGCGATACGATCTACATTGAACCGTGGAGAGCACGTGCCTTCCCGATTATCTGCGACCTGGTCGTCGACCGCGAAGCCCTTGATAAGATCATTCAGGCAGGTGGTTACACCTCCTGTCACACTGGCGGCGCGCCTGACGGTAATGCAATCTTGATTCCCAAGCCCGTGGCTGAAGAAGCAACGGATGCCGCAGAATGCATCGGATGTGGCGCTTGCGTGGCTGGATGTCCAAACGGCGCTGCCATGCTGTTTACCGGCGCCAAGGTTTCACAGTTGTCTCTGTTGCCACAGGGTAAAATCGAGGCGGCAGCCCGCGTAAAGAAAATGACCCAAACGATGACCGAGTGTGGTTTTGGCAACTGTACAAACCATTATGAGTGTCAGGCATCTTGTCCAAAGGGTGTTAACGTAAAGTTTATTGCGCGAATGAATCGGGATTTTCTTAAGGCCCAGTTCGCTTAATTCAGACTTTTCTATCCTGTTATCTGGTACAATAAGGCGGCCTTCGGGCCGTCTTTTTTTCTATTGTATGTTGGAAAGTTTTTAGTTTATCCAGTTTGTTGACACTTCCTCCGCCAGGTTACGCTACGTGGACTTTAATCTTGTCAATCTTGTTGTAACTGTACAGACGGTCGATAGCGCCAGTCTTCTGAAGTGGTTACATAATATCGGCTGCGAGTTGTCTGCAATATGCAAAAGCGGTGTTTGTCGTTGGCCTGCACGAGCCTGTGAGATCTGCTCCAGCCGGGAAAGGTGTTCCTGGTATCTGGTTTTTGGTCAAAAGCTTACGGTCGATCCTTCCGCACTCAAGCGTCATCAAAAACCACCACTTCCGTTTGTTTTTTCTTTTCCGGCTCCGGACGATCCTTGCAAAAATATGGAGTTGCTTGAATGCGGTCTGGTAGTGATTGGTCGCGCAATTCCTCATCTGGAAATGCTGCTGGAGGGATTTACAGAACTCTTGGCCGGTGATACCTGCCCGGCGCCAGCCGAGGTTCTTCTGGTTGGTTCCCGTGACTACCAGAGAAATGTTCAAACAGTTGGCATAGGCAGCAGTATCACACGGCCAGACGAATTGGCAGTGCTCTCTACAGAAGGTCTGCTTCACCTCTATCCTTGGGAATGTATTGATCTCGGAATCCGGCTGTTGTCACCGTTAAGGTTGCTTGAAGGGGGTCATCCGCTCAGCAGGTTTGATTTCAGTTGTTTTGCACGCTCCGTGATGAGGCGGGTTTCCTCGTTGGCATATTATTATGGAGAGTGTGAAATTGATTGTGATTTTAAATTCTTGTCAATTCAGACAGATAAGGTAGCCTGTGTGGAAGATCGTTTTTGCCATGAAACCAGCGTGAGCCGGAAGAGAACAGGTGTGACCGGATATGGGAACTTTCATGGAGATTTTATCGGACTTATGCCGTTTCTGGTGCTCGGTATGTATCTCCATGTTGGAAAAGGAGCGGCGTTCGGTATGGGACGCTATGAGTTGATATCAGGAATATATTGACGTCTCACCGGATGATTAACATAATCAGTAGGTTTACATTATAATCAGGAGGATGTCCCTAGCATGAGTTTCTACGGATATGCACCATACGTGCCGGTAGCCGAGCGTCGGGCAAAGGCTCGGAAACAGCTTGAAAAGATGAAAAAGAAGGGCCTCAATGTCCAACCGATACAACTGACCGGTCGCAAGATCGCTGATTCCTTCTGGGGAAAGGGATGGTGCGACCATATGGAGTCGTTCAGCGATTATGCCAACCGCCTGCCCCGTGGTCGCACCTATGTCAGAAACGGCTCAGTCTGTCATCTGGAGATCCAGGGCGGCGCCATCAAAGCCATTGTCAGCGGATCGGTACTGTACAACGTCTCCATTACCATCTCACCGCTCGCAAAAAAGAAATGGGATGCCGTCAAATCCGCCTGCACCGGCAGGATCGGATCGTTGATCGATCTGCTGCGCGGGAAATTGGATAGTGGCGTGATGGAGGTGGTTTCGGATCGCAAGGACGGGCTTTTCCCGCAGCCGGGTGAGATGAAGTTTGACTGCGACTGCCCGGACTGGGCCGGCATGTGTAAGCATGTTGCCGCAGTGCTCTATGGTGTGGGGGCCCGGTTGGACCACTCACCGGAGATGCTGTTTCTTCTGCGTGGGGTGAACCACGAAGAGCTGGTTGATGTCTCGGCGGCAATTACGGGCGCGGCCAAAGCAGGAACCTCCCGCCGAAGGATCGCCGCAACCGGTCTTGCCGATGTATTCGGGGTCGAGATGGCTGAAACAGGGGAGGCAATATCCAAAACATCTGTAGTTACCACGACAAAAAAGGAAAAAACAGCATTTCCAAAACCGCTAAGCGGAGAGGCCATATACGCCTGGCGGTCATCCCTCGGTGAGACACAGGCTGTTTTTGCAGCCCGCCTCCGTATTACCGCAGGTAGTATTTCGCAATGGGAAAAGAAGGGATCAATAGCCATCGGAATGTTGCCCGGTACGCTGTCAGCGGTAAAAAAAGCCTGGAAGGATACCCACAAGTGAGAGAACGGATGCCATGTCAACGTACCTTGTAAAACGCATCCTGATGCTGATCCCGCTGATGATCGGCATCACACTTATCTCCTTCTCGGTCATTCATCTGGCGCCGGGCGAGCCGGTTGAGATGCAGGTGGCCATGAATCCCAAGGTCAGCAAGGAGTCCCGTGAACGCCTGCGCAAGTACTACGGCCTGGACAAGCCGCTAGCCGAGCAGTATTTTACCTGGGTCGGCAAGCTGGCCCGCCTTGACCTTGGGCGTTCCTTTTCCTCTGATAGCCGCCCGGTCTTGGAAAAGATCAAGGAACGTCTGCCTGTTACCCTTTCGCTCAATATCATCGCCCTGCTGCTGGAGTTCGGCCTGGCCATCCCGATCGGTATCCTGGCTGCTACCCACCGCGATACCTGGCTTGACAAGGGTCTGACCATCTTCGTTTTTGTAGGTTTTGCAGTGCCCACCTTCTGGCTGGCATTGCTGCTCATGTATTTTTTCGGAGTAAAGTTGAACTGGCTCCCCATCTCGGGTCTGCATACCTTGGGAAGCGATAGTTACGGTACTCTGCGCTATCTGTGGGACATGGCCAAACATCTGATCATGCCGATCATGGTGGCCTCCTTCGGCAGTCTGGCCGGGCTGTCACGCTACATGCGCTCTTCCATGCTCAATGTAATCGAACAGGATTACATCACCACCGCCCGCGCCAAGGGGCTTTCCGAGCGGGTCGTGATTTATAAACACGCCCTGCGCAATGCCCTGCTGCCATTAATCACCCTGCTCGGCTTCTCCATTCCCGGCCTGATCGGCGGCAGCGTCATCTTCGAGTCCATCTATTCCATCCCCGGCATGGGGCAACTCTTCTACCAGTCGGTCATGTCACGCGATTACCCGGTGGTGATGGGTATCCTGGTCATAGGCGCTTTTTTGACCCTGATCGGAAATCTGATCGCCGATCTCTGCTACGCCATGGCTGATCCACGTATCCGCCATGGTTAGTTGTAATGATGGAAAAGTAGGGTGAATGAAGCGAAGCGCATCCACCGATTGCCGTCGGACCTGCCGGATCCGCTACGCTTAATCCGGCCTGAATACACGGGTAGTGAGAAAATTGATTGGATAATTTAATGACCTCAGAAGACCTGAAACAACTTGAAGCCGACCTTTGGCGCAGTGTTGATACATTGCGGGCCAACTCTGACCTGAAATCCAGTGAGTATTCGACGTCGGTGATAGGCCTGATTTTTCTTAAATTCGCCGACAACCGTTATCGTCAGTTCGAAAAGGCGATATGTTCGGGCAGATTTATGAATATTTCCTCGGCAACTTCGCCATGGCCGAAGGTCAGGGGGGCGGAGAGTTTTTTACTCCGCGCTCGGTTGTGCGCCTGATGGTGGAGATCATCGAACCCCATCGCGGCAAGGTCTACGACCCGGCCTGCGGTTCTGGCGGTATGTTCGTGCAGTCGGCCCATTTCATCGAACAGCACCGCAATGATCTGGCCAATGGTGAAGGTGATATCTTTGTCTACGGACAGGAAAAGACCCTGGAAACGGTCAAACTGGCCAAGATGAACCTGGCGGTCAACGGCCTGCGGGGCGAAGTTCGCCAGGCCAATACCTATTATGAGGATCCTTACGGCAGTTTCGGAGAGTTTGATTATGTCATGGCGAATCCCCCATTCAATGTTGATGACGTCAGCATCAAGAGTGTGGAGAAGGACAAGCGCTTCAACACCTATGGCCTGCCGCGCAACAAATCGAAGGTAAAAAAGGGGGACGAGGGGAAGGAAACCGTTCCCAACGGCAATTACCTCTGGATTAACCTGTTTGCCACCTCACTCAAACCGGGCGGTCGGGCTGCGCTGGTTATGGCCAACTCTGCCTCCGACGCCCGCCATTCCGAAGCCGATATCCGCAAATCTCTGATCGATAATAACTTGATTTACTGTATGCTGACGCTCCCTTCCAACATGTTCTATACCGTCACCTTGTCGGCCACGCTCTGGTTTTTTGACAAAGCTAAGCAGGACAAGAAGATCTTGTTTATCGACACCCGCAACATCTTCACCCATATCGACCGCGCCCACCGCGAGTTCACCGAAGAGCAGATCCAGAACATCGCCATCATCAGCCAGTTGCACCGGGGCAAGCGCCAGAAGTTCGTGCAGTTGATTGACGGCTATTTCCAGCAGGGAATGGAAAAGCTGGCGGAGAACAAGGCACAGGTGGAGCCGGTTTCCGAGCAACTACTGGAGGTGTTTGAGGATAATGATGGAAAGCAGGCCGTGGCTGAGCTGGTCAAGCAATGGTCAGGATTAAAAAATGGATACAGTTACGCTATGAGAGTAAAAATAGTGTGATCTGCCGTGATAACGATATCCTAATGCTTATGGATGGTGCGAGGTCGGGCTTGGTATTTAGAGGGTGCAAAGGGATTGTCGGATCGACTTTTTCACTCATCAAAATGGACACGAGTTTGAGACATTTCATATTTGAGTACTTGAAGGCATGTAAGGAGTCTATTATTTTCAATAATACGGGTTCTGCGATACCCCATGCGAACAAGGAGTTTATCAATCGAATGATCGTATTTATGCCGAATGAGATTGATTCGATCGATAGATTCAATCAAATTTATCAAGGCATATTTGATCAAAAGAGAAACCTTGAGCTGAATAACATAAGATTGAATGAAGTAAAAAATATGCTGTTACCCCGCCTCATCTCCGGGAAACTGTCCGTCGAAAACCTGGACATCCAGTTTCCGTCCAGCATGGCGGATGTGGGGTAAACATGGGTAGGGGCGAAGCAAGGTTCATCTGCTTCGCCCGGTTTTACAATGATTTTGATTGATGCTGATAACTGATAACAGCAAAAACCAGGGCGAAGCAGGTGAAGCGTTTGCTTCGCCCCTACTGCGGTTACCTAAAATATACAATGACATACAACCCTGACATCCATCATCGCCGTTCCATTCGTCTGCGGGATTACGATTATTCCGCTGTCGGTGCGTACTTCGTGACGATCTGTGCCTGGAACCGCGAATGCCTGTTCGGGGATATTATGGACGGATCTACACGTTTGAATGATTGCGGCACTGCGGCCAACAGGTGTTGGCAGGGGATAACAACGCATTTGCCCCATGTGGAATTGGATGTATTAGTGATCATGCCGAATCATTTCCACGCTATTCTGCATATAACCGAATCCGCCCCTGTAGGGGCGAAGCAAGGTGTATCTGCTTCGCCCGATTTTGATCTTAGTGGCAAGAAGGGCGAAGCAGGTGTAACGTTTGCTTCGCCCCTACCGCCACACGGAACGTGTCATGGCTCATTGGGGGCGATAATACAAAATTTCAAATCGGTTTCAACACGCAAAATCAATAAGTTGCGCAACAACCCCGGTTGTCCGGTCTGGCAGCGCAATTATTACGAGCGGGTGATTCGGAACGACGATGAATTGACTCGTGCCCGTGAATACATCATGAATAACCCTTTACGATGGGACAACGACGAAAATAACCCGGCGCAACCACATCTGGCGCGTTAACGTTGTAGGGGCGACCGACCGGTCGCCCCTACAACAACATCACCCAAACAGAATAAAACGGCAGGAGAGGATTCCCCCCATGCCCAACTCAAGCGCGAAGGCGCCAGTGTGGAGGCGGTCATCACGGGACTATGTGCGCCGGATCGACTGCTGGACTACATCGAGAACTTCATCATCTACCACCATGAAACGCAGAAAATTTTTCAGATAGGATGGTCCTGCAAGATACAGAAATTCACGGAGAACTCAAATGGAAATTCCTCCG
>JBAYZR010000062.1:0-12765 GCA_041672425.1 Pedobacter sp.
TGCTGTTTCCGCAGCCCGCCGGGTGGTTTTACATGCCGATGCCGGCTATCGAGAGGCCACAGTCGGGGCAAGCGCCGCTAATGATCCTGTTGGATTCAATCTGAAAGCCATAGCGTTGGATCAACAGGGCAGAGCATGATGGACACAAGGTATTCTCACCACCTTCACCGGGTACGTTTCCTTCGTATACGAAGCGCAATCCTGCTTCATTGCCGATTTCACGAGCCATTCGCAGTGTCTCGACAGGTGTCCTGGGGCGATCTGTTATCTGATGGGTTGGGTAAAACTGAGTCACATGCCAGGGAGTATCAACCCCAAGGTTGCTGGTGATGAAAGAGGCAATCCCCTGTAGCTCGGAGTTCGAGTCGTTAAGACCCGGTATGATCAGGGTGGTAATCTCGATCCAGATCCCCTGTTTGCGATACTCGATGATCGAATCCAGCACTTCTGACAGGCGGGCATGAACAATGTTACGATAAAATCCTTCGGTAAAACCTTTCAGATCGATATTGGCTGCATCCAGAAATGGGGCAATAGTTTCAAGAGCATCTTTGCTGATATAGCCATTGGTGACGAAAATGTTACTGAGTCCTGCTGCCTTGGCAAGACGCGCGGTGTCGTAGGCAAACTCAAAGAAGATGGTCGGTTCTGTGTAGGTATAAGAAATTGAACGGCAACCATTGTCGATGGCCTTCTTCACAATCTCCTGCGGGGTCTGTTCCGCGCCTTGGATGGTGGCATTGCTCGAAACCTGAGAGATAGTGTAGTTCTGGCAATGCCTGCAATGGAAGTTGCACCCCACCGTGGCAATGGAGTATGATTTGCTGCCAGGCATGACATGGAAAAGGGGTTTTTTCTCGATGGGATCCACATGCTCGACACACAGTTTCCCGTAAACAAGGCTGTAGAGAGTGCCCCCCTGATTTTCCCGAACCGCACAGATACCTCGAGCGCCATCGCCTATCAGACATCGGAACCGGCAAAGACCACACCGTACATGGTCACCTGCTTTCCGTACATAAAACATGGCTTCCTTCATGATCTTCTCCGTAGTTTCATTTTACCAAGGTACTTGGTATATCAGTTTATTCCGACTCCCTTATTGATTCGTGATGTCTTGTGTTAAGATTTATGTTTTTTATGCCAATGGGTTTTATGTAGAAAAGGGGATAACTCTACGACAGAAAGTGGCCTGCAGAAATAAAAACCTTGCATGTCCAAACAGTCAAGAGATGTTAGAAAATTTACTTGTTCAACTACTTCAACACCTTCTGCAATAACGTTTAATCCAAGGCTTTGGGCGATGTTGATTACCGCTGTGGCAATGGCGGCGTCATCGGAATTGACATTAAGATTGTTTACAAATGACTGGTCGATCTTCAGGGTTTTGATTGGAAGTTTTTTGATGTCACTGAGTGATGAATATCCGGTTCCAAAATCATCAATAGATATGTGTACGCCGAGTTCGCTCAGTCTGCGCAGTGTCAGAATAGTTGTATCCATGTTCTTAAGCATGACACTTTCGGTAATCTCCAGTTCAAGCCAGCAGGGGTCAAGATTAGTCTCGATCAGAATGTTTTCTATCATATTTGATAAATTATGAGTCTGGAACTGGCGGGCAGAAATGTTGACTGCTACGCGAACATGAGGGTTTCCGGCGTTCTGCCAGGCCTTGTTTTGGGCACAGGCAGACTGTAGCACCCATTCACCGAGCTGAACAATCAATCCGTTTTCTTCAGCCAATGGGATGAACTGGTCAGGCAGTATAACGCCCATACTTGGATGTTGCCAACGCAACAATGCTTCAATGCTGATGATTTGCCCGGATTTGGTGTTGATCTCGGGTTGGTAATTGAGGAAGAATTCTCCTTTTTGCAACGCCAGGCGCATGCTGTTTTCCATGATTAACCGTTGTGAAGCATAGGCATCCATTGTCTGGTTATAGAGGTGGTAACGCCCTCGTCCCCCTTCCTTGGCACGATACATTGCCATGTCAGCGTGCTTGACGAGCGTTTCACCATCAGTGCCGTCATCGGGAAATATGCTGATGCCGATGCACGCACCGATAAATAACTTGTGATCCGGAATTATAAAAGGTGCGGCAAAGGCGCCAATGATTTTCATGGCAACCCTGACTGCTTCCTGTGTGCTGTCGAGTTCGGGCAGCATTATTATAAATTCATCCCCTCCACATCGTGCAACAGTATCGCGATTACGTTGACAGCATTGCTTTAGACGGTGTGCAACTGCCTGTAGAAGTTTGTCACCAATGTTATGACCCAGAGTGTCATTTACAACCTTAAACCTGTCAAGGTCCAGGAAAAGCACCGCCAATAATCGATTATGGTTATTGCGATTTGCTTGTGCCAGAGCCTGGTGTATCAGCTCATTGAATAGTTGTCTGTTAGGAAGGCCGGTCAGGAGATCGTAGTAGGCCATACGCCGGATTTCCTCGTTTTGTTTGCAGAGCCGCCTCTTCATGTTGACGTTTTCAAAGCATCTTTCAATTGCAGTAATAAACTTCTCAATTTTAATCGGTTTCAGCACGTAATGATTGATGCCGAGATCTACCGCCTCCAGGATGAAATCCGTATCGCTGGCTGCTGTAAGGACAATTATTCGTGCATCATTGTCGAGTGCCTTGATCTCCTTGATCATCTGGATTCCATCCATGACAGGCATCCTGATGTCGGTCACAATTATGTCAGGATGCTTGGTTGAGAAGAGATCGAGTCCCTTTTTACCGTTTTCGGCACGAAACAGTTTTAGTTGTGGAAATTTACTGACCAACATACGGATAACCAAATTTTGTATATCCAGGTCGTCCTCTACATAGAGGAGTGTTCCTGTAATTTTATTATCGCCGATAATCTCCATAATTCTCCCGATTAACATGTTTGTAAAACTATACAATTGATTCAAGCCTTGATTAGATATAGTTTAAATTTTAGCATCACATTTTTCAAATGCAATAGGTCGGAAGCTTACATGCCTAATATGTGTCGATCGTTGATAATTGTATGGTTTGTTTTTATTCTTGCTTTGAGAGGAGTTCTCCATGTTTTTATTGCGAACCTTGTTGTTGTTGATCTTTGTCATGGCGCCAGCTTTTGTGGGCGGTACCGAGATTAATCGTCTGGTAGTCATACCCCGCATCACCGCAGTAACCGTCTATCCTGACCGTGCGATGACCACTCGTACTGCTATGTTGTCCCTGAAACCGGGAAACTACGTGGTCGCCTTTGAGGCCTTGCCTACCCTGATCCAGGATGATTCAGTGCGGATATCAGGTAAGGGGAGTGCTGCTTCCACCATCCTGGGATTGGAGATTAAACGGTCTTTTGTGGAACAGACGCCTGAAAAGCGGGCTAAGGAACTGGAAGAGGATATCTTGACTTTGGAGCGCAAGGTTGGGAGTCTGGATGCAAAGAAAGCGGCCCTGGCGGCCCAGAAGAGTTTTATTGATTCCATCAAGGTTGCCTGGGGTGAACGCATTTCCAAGGAGTTGGCTGTGGGCAAGCCGACCTCGATCGAGCTGAATGAGGCGTTGACCTTTGTAGGTAGTGGTGTGACCCGGGTTGAGGAACAAACCCGCGATCTGGATTTCGATAAACAACAGCTTAAAGATCGTATCAATGCTTTGCGGCTGCAACGCGATCAGGCCATTGGTTCGCATCGCATGGAGACCAAAACGGTGGAGGTGAGTCTGGAGGTGACCCGCGAGGGGAGCCTGACCCTGAATCTGAATAGTGTCCTCCCACA
Organism: Pedobacter sp.; assembly: GCA_041672425.1. Taxonomy (GTDB): domain Bacteria; phylum Desulfobacterota; class Desulfuromonadia; order Geobacterales; family Pseudopelobacteraceae; genus JACPFJ01. The sequence continues at coordinate 3,763 of JBAYZR010000062.1, forward strand.
GGCAGGGTGGGAACCCTCCTATGATGTGCGCCTGAACGCTGACGGGAAAACGGCCGAGCTTACATTCAGGGCTCTGGTGCGCCAGCAGACCGGAGAAGATTGGCAAGCTGTTGATCTATCACTATCCACCTCCCGGCCAGCTGTGGGTGGAACGCCCCCCGAGCTGTTTCCATGGAGGGTCGCCTTCTACCGTCCGCAGCCGCCTATGCAGATGTCCGTAATGTCATCCGCGCCTGGGAGCGCTTACAAGAAGGCTGCCCGTGCCTCATTCAGGGCTGACACTGTGGAAGAAGCCGCAGAAACTGAAGCCCCGGCAACCTATGGGACTGCACAAGTGGCTGAGGAACAGACCTCGGTTTCCTTCATCATACCGCGGAAGGTTGACATCCTATCGGACGGCACTCAACACGGTTGTGTGGTGGCCATCGAAAACATGCCGTTGACACTGGAATTCCTTGCGGTTCCCAAGCTGGCTGCCAGCGTATATCTCAAGTCAGAAATTATCAACCGCGCGGGTTTTCCGCTCCTGGCGGGTCGGGTAAACATCTTTACCGGTGACAACTTCAGCGGAAGTTCACAGCTGAAGAAGGTGGCTGTAGGAGAGAAATTCGATCTGTATTTTGGCGTTGACGATCAGGTCACGGTAAAGCGCGAGGAGTTGAAGAGCCACAAGGAGGCGGGACTGTTCGGCAAGAACCGTATGAGTTACCGTTATCGTATCGAGGTCCAAAATTTCCGTAAAGAAGCCCAGACGATGATCGTTCGCGACCAATTGCCGTTGGCAGGGGATGATGAGATTACGGTAGCCTTGGATGAACCGAGTCTGAAACCGGATGAAATCAAGTCCGATGGCGTTTTGACCTGGAAACTGTACGTAAAGCCGGGTGAAAAACGGGAGATCAGCTTCGGAATAATTATAGAATATCCAAAGGATCGGGAGATAAGCGGGCTGTAGCGCCTCCCGAATATTTTACAAACATCTTTGCCGAGGTCTATGATATATGTGTTCCTTCTGTAAATATGCGTAAATTGTCAGGATATTGTCCGTGAAAGGATATACTGAAAAAGATGCTGATTGAAGAAATGACCATGACCGGGTTTGAAGAAGGTCTCTCCCGCTCCAGAACAGTGCTGATTCCATTTGGCTCGGTAGAAGAACATGGGCCACATCTTCCTCTCTCAACTGATACTATCGAGGCTTATGAGGTTGCCAAAAAGGCCGCTCAGCAGTTTCCCCTGTTTGTGGCGCCACCAATACATTATGGCAACTGTCGTTCCACGATTTGTCATCCTGGTACGATATCCATCTCGACTGCTACCCTGAAATCGTTGCTCAAGGATATAGTCCGATCATTGCGAGGACATGGTCTGTGCAACTTTATCGTTCTTTCCGGGCATGCCGGAGGCGCTCATTGCATGGCGCTTCAGGATGCTGGCGAGGAGCTGATAGCAGAATTCTCCGATATTGCTATTGCCGTGGTAACCGAGTTTGATCTGGCGCGGGAAGAGGGGAGGGGGCTTATCGAGACACCGGGCGACTCGCATGCCGGTGAGATTGAAACCTCACGCATCCTCCACAGTCATCCCCACCTGGTACAAGGTAGCGCCCCTCGCGAATTTCCCAGGTTTCCTGCTGGAATATTGGTGCGTGATAAGCGTCGTTATTGGCCGGGCGGGGTATGGGGTGACCCTGGCAAGGCAACTGCTGAAAAGGGTGAGCTTCTGGAGGGGCTTGTAGTCCGCAAGCTGCTTGAGTTAGCGCGTCTGTTGGAAAGCCGCTGCCATGAGTAGTGAAAACATTATCAGAGAATGTCATTTGGCGGATGGGATCATAGCTGTTATCCATGATGTTAGCAGCCATTATTATGGCGGCTATTACCATGTCCGCCTCCAGGTAACCGCTGAAGTTCCTTTGTGTGGCGACTGGTTTGGCTCTGTATCAGAGCATGAGGATGCCCTCAGGCGTCTGGGGACTACGGTTTGTTTCAAGCGTACCCTTGAAAAGATGGCGGTGCCTGCAACCGAGGTTGATGCTGTGAGATGCAGACTGCTGGAGTCATTTGAGACCAATGTTCTTACCTATCTGTTCCGTCCTGATTTTCCAAGCCGATTCGTGTTGAGTGAATACGGAAAGGTCTGTAAATCTAATACAATTACCGCATATTATCGCTAATGACAGTTGCTTGTGTCCATATCGAGAAACTTGCCTTTGGTGGTAATGGAATAGGTCGAATCAACGGGAAGGTCTGTTTCGTTCCACTCAGTTGCCCTGGCGATGAGTTGCTCGTTAATATCACTGCCGAGAAACGCTCTTATCTGACAGCCGGAATTGCCGGGATTATTACTCCCTCACATCACAGGGTTGTGCCACCCTGTCCTTTGTTCAATTCATGCGGCGGGTGTGGTTGGCAGCATATAGCGTATCCAGTTCAAGTGGATGCAAAAAGACAGTTTCTTGTTGACGCGCTTTGGCGTGGTGCTCGTGTACCGGTTGAAAAGGTCTCGGAGATAGTACGGGCGCCCGAACAGTACGGTTATCGCAGTCGCGTTCAGTTCAAGCTGCATGGCGGTGCGGACAAGCTTCGGATCGGGTTTTATCGGCATGCTTCCCATGTTGTTGAGGATGCCACACAAGGCTGTCCCATTGTCCTGCCGGTAATTAATGAGGCATTGTTCTGTTTACGGGATGTTCTGTCATCATTTCCGGAGTCAGCTGCAATCCCTCAGATCAACATTGATTGTGGTGAACAAGGGGTTGTGGCAATCATTAAATACATCGGGCGTGACCCTGACAGGGTTGCTGCGTTCTTTGAAAAGAACCATTGCTCATTGGAACCTTTGACTGGCGTGTTTCTGCAAACAGGTACGCAATCTTCGTTGCGGAGAGTGAGTGGGTCCGGGATTCTTGCGTATTCTCTGCCAGGTGGTGGAGTCGATGCATCCACTTGCTCGCTTATCTTTCGACCCGGTGGATTTTCTCAGGTCAACAGTGCCCAGAACCGTGCCATGCTCAATATTATCAGGGAGCTTGCCTGCTTGGGCGGAGATGAGCGAGTGTTGGATCTTTATTGCGGTAATGGTAATTTTTCGTTACCACTTGCATATGATGTCGCCACTATTACCGGGATCGAAGAGAATGTGTATTCCATTGCGTCAGCGGTTGACAATTGCCAACTTAATGGGATAGATAATGCTGAATATATTGCCTCGGATGCTGCCAAGGGAGTTAGACGTCTTGCCGATAATCGCCGCCATTACGATGTTGTTATCCTTGATCCGCCACGTTCCGGGGCAGCAGACACGGTAGGAGAGATCTGTCGGCTTAACCCGGATAAGATTATATATATATCCTGTGATCCCAGCACCCTGGCACGGGATTGCGGCCTTCTGTTGGCAGGGGGGTTCAGTGTTTTTAAGAGTATACCGGTCGATATGTTTCCACAAACATATCACCTTGAAAGCATTACACTGCTTCAGCGAGTTTAAGGAGGAGAAAACCGGTGGCATTTTTTTCAAAAGTATTTTCAAAGACTGCGGATGATTATTTGGCAAAGGGTGAACGCCTCTTTGAACAGGAACGATACTATGAAGCTCGCAGCGTCTATGAGAATGGACTGCAACGGTACCCGGATAATAAAAATGGTGACTCTGCTGACTCTACTTCAACAGTATTTCTGGCGAAAATAGCTTTGGCTAACAGGGCGCTGGCTGAGCTGAATCTCCGCGAGGCAAAGCATGCCATCACATCCGGAGCTTATGACAAGGCAGCAGAACACCTTGAACTGGCAAAAACACTGACAGATGATCTTCAATTACGGGAAAAGGCGGAGGCCATGCTTGCCTCTCTTGCGGAAAAAGTTGATGAAGCTGAAAAAAACAATGAAACAAATAGATTAGCTTCCTCTGGCGGCTCATGTCGTTCTTGTGCGTCAAAAGTCCCTGAAACAGATGCAGATACTCATAATGATACCACTGATCTATCTTTATCGGATTATTATGATCTGCTAATTCGACAACTTCCGGGTGAAATGTATAGCCGCTACGCTACATTGGGAGATGAATTTGCAAGTATGTATCTGGCTGTAAGTAAGGATGATCATGAAAATGCCTTGGAATTGCTTGAAAATTGGTTTGAAGGTGATTTTCGCGATATTTACTGCTATGAAAAAGGAATGATTCTTTACCGGACCGGGAATGCACGGCTGGCTGAAGAGTGTCTACTTGATTCAATTGGTGAAAACAGCGCCAACCCACTACCTCATCTTGGTTTGGCATTACTTTTGATTGAAAGTGAACGCTTTGATGAAGCTCTGGATCGCCTTGATGTAATGATTGCTGATGATATTCTTTCGGAGCATGCGCTCCTTTTGCGGGGGGATGTTTTTCAGATGCGCGGGGATTCCGATGGAGCGATAAGGTGCTATGGAATGTTACTGTCGTCTGCTTATTCCCGGCCCGCCGCGGAAAAACTGCACGACGTTCTGATGCATTGTGATCGCCTGCAAGAAGCTGAAAATGTTTTTAAAAGTTACATCAAGGGATGTGGGCATTAATTAGTAAGTTCAGTTTGATTTCAAAGCCTGTAATGGCTATACTCTGGAGGATGTAATGAATAAATCCGAACTCATTGAGCAGTTGTCGGTCACAAAGGATATTTCCAATAAGCGTGCTGAAGATGTTGTCAGCATTATTTTCAGCTCCTTGACAGAGGCGATGGTTGTTGGTGACCGTATTGAGATACGTGGACTCGGCAGTTTTGTGATTAAAGATTACACTACGTATACCGGAAGGAATCCCAAAACCGGAGAATCTATAACCGTTCGCCCCAAAAAACTTCCCTTTTTCAAGGTAGGTAAAGAGTTGAAAGAAAGGATTCTGGGATAACGACTATCCTCATGAGATTTTTCCATATTCTTGTCATGGCATTTGTTATCTTGTCGGCAACCGCCGCACTTGCAAATCCTGGTCAGACTGGTTCTACCGGTCTAATCAATGTCCCCTCGGCCGATACTCTTGACTCTGGAAATATCTGTATTGGCGCATGGTCGAACTACAGCAGGAATAGCAAGCAACTTCAAAAAAATGCTTTGATCGTTCCGGTAAGTATAACCATTGGTATTGGTACTTTCTGGGAAGTCTACGGGGCATATCCCAATATTCTTTTTAATGCTGACGAGGATGCCTCTGGTCGAGGTACTCTGGATATTGGCACAAAACTCCGCTTTCTTGGTAGTCGAGACTCATTATTCAAGATGTCGGCAGATTTTCTGGCTCAGAGGCATGTTTCAGAAAATATGGCTGTAGATGGCGCTACAGACCTCTCAACAAAGCTCATAGCTTCATATTCCAAAGGCAATGCAGGCATTCACCTTTACGGAGGCTATCTCTTTCCCGGATCTGTCAATGGAGTTGCAAAGGATAATGAAATCCTCTTTGGCGCTGGCCTTGAATACATGCTGCTTGCTCGACTCAAGGTGTCAGGGGAAGTTACCGGCATCGCCGGTCGGCGCTTCACTGACGATTACAGTATGGAGGCTTCCGGCGGTCTGCAGTATTATCTTTCTCCGCATTTGACACTGAATGCTTCAGCAGGAACAGGATTTGGTAACAATAACACTGAAATGCGGTTGGTTTTCGGGATAAGTTCGTGCCAGGACGTTGGTTCATATGTTAAGCCGATTCCACACGCAGGGAAAAAAACAATAGACAATAAGCAGAAGGCAGTGCTTAAACAACTCAAAATCATTCCAATCTCGACATTACTTCTCAAAGCATCCTCACCGCAGACAACACCGCTCAGTAAGCTTGAAGTTGAGATTGATGCTGATAAGGAAGATGTTATTATCAAGCCATATGGGCAGATAACGATTGCTCCTCAGCAGGCATCCTCCAACCTGACATCGGCGGGCATCCCCATCGAAGTTCCTTTGAGATCCCGCGATGAAGAAATATCCCTGAATGTTCCCCGTAAAACTCTTGATAAGGAAGCAAGCGCCATAGACTATACAATGAATACTATCCGCGGTATAACGCCCCTGTATGGGATTGATGTAAAAGGCTCGCAAACCGCTATTCCCGCAGTAGTTGTTGTTCCGGAGCGTATGACGGTTTATAGAAAATTCAGGGTTCCCGACGTTACCTTTGGCTTTGATCAATGGACGCTCTCCAATGAAGGCATTAAAATGCTTTCTGAGGTTGCAGATCAGATCAGGAACGATAAAAAGGGGCTCTATCTGAAGGTTGATGGCCATACTGACGCTATTGGTTCATTACCGTATAATATGTACCTTTCACTTAAAAGGGCCATTGCCGTAGCAACCTATCTGATCAACCATGAGGGTATCAAGGCGAGTAAGATCTTTATAAAGGGTTTTGGCAAATCCACGGCGATTGCGGATAACAGTACTGTTGACGGACGAAGAAAGAATCGCAGAACAGAAATACTCTTTCTGGTTAGCAAGGCAGGCCAATGATCATAAAAGGCGCAAATTATGCCTCTCAGTCTGTTTGAGGGCGCGTTGGGTGGTATCGGACTTTTTCTACTCGGCATGCGTTTCATGTCTGATGGTATCCGTACGGTAGTCAATGATCGCATCAGGGTCATATTGGCTGCGCTTACTTCAAATCGGATATTTTCTCTGCTTCTCGGTGTTCTGATGTCACTGTTACTCAATTCTGCGAGTGCAGCGGTCATTATCACATTGGGTCTTGCAAATGGCGGAGTTATTACAGCTTTTCAAGCATTAAGCATCCTCGGAGGAGTACTTGTAGGCGCATCTCTTTCCCTTCATTTCCCTGCCATTCCGTATAGTCTTGTTGCCACTCCTCTGATTTTCGCAGGTGTTTTAATCAATTTGTTTGCCCGCAGAAGACGATTTGCCAATGCTGGTAATCTTCTTTTGGGCATTGGTCTTCTCTTTTTTGGATTAGCACTACTTGAAGGAAGCTTTAGACCATTCGAACATCATCCATTGTACGTTTTTTTGAGTGACCGGTTTTTTTCCAATCCGTTTTTGTCATATTTTTTTGGCGGCATTGTATCTTGCCTTGTCCAGTCAGTACGCTCCTCCGTCTCAGTTATTTCAGCATTGTCAATAAGTCATAATCTAGAGCTGGCAATGGCTTGCGCTATGGTATCAGGCGGATTTGCAGGAATAGCCGCGATGGGTCTGCTGGCGTCAGTTGCCGGCAGATTTGTTTCACGTCGGATCGCCTTGGCATTTATGCTCATAACGCTTGTTGTAAGTCTATTGCTCGTAGGGATCATACCAGGCATGGTTCATCTGATAACCCTGCATGGACTCCCGCTTATAGCGATAAACACCAAACCCACCGGGCAGGAACTCTATATTCAGCTTACTTGGATACACACTGCCGCAAGCCTGTTAATTGCTTTTGTTATAAGCGCACTCAGCGGAATTGTATCCCGCAATCTGGGCTCAACGGAATGTCCGGGGAGAAATGGCACAGCACAACAACCATGTGCAAGTTACCTTGATGCGCGGATTCTCAATACTCCGTTACTAGCTCTTGAACAGTCACGTAAGGAAATTATCCGCATGATGTCGGTGGCGTCTTTCATGTATGCAGATATACGTGAAATACTTTTGGATTTTGATGCCCGACGGGCTGGAACCGTCAGACAACATGAGCAGGTGCTTGATTCCTTGAATCATGAGATTACGGCTTTTCTGGCTGCTCTTGCCGGATCGTCCAATAGTCCGGAGATTAGTTATGATATCCCTGGTTTGCTACAGACAGTGTCAGACCTTGAGCATATTGGTGATCGCTGTGAGGAGATACTTGAAAGAATAGTAGCCAAGAAAGAGGCTGGTGTAATTTTCTCAGACGCTGCCATGAATGACCTTAAACGCTTTGCCGATGTTGTCAGCTTGACCTTCTCTCTTGCAGGGGATCTGGTTTTACATGGCAAACGCCCGGATGATAGCGAAATCAGCACGGCAAAAAATGATGTGCGAATTGTCTTTCAGGAAATAAAACAGACACATTTCAACAGGATCAGCACAGGTGTCTGCTCACCCCGATCAGCCCTGTTTTTTTCCGAACTAGCCGAGCTCTTTATGAACATAGCGGAACTTTGCTGGAATGTGATAGCGACTCAGGGAAGGAAAACGGAATGAGAGACAGGATTGCTGCCATTGATTTCGGGACAAATACTGCCCGGTTGCTGATTGCGGATAGGAATGCGGATGGCAGCCTTGTTCACATACATCTCGAACGTGAGATTGTACGCATGGGTGGTGGATTCACCCGCGATCAAGGGCTTTCCCGGGATGCTCTGGAAAGAGGATTGTGCTGCTTGTCGCGCTTCGCCGCAATTATGCGGGAATATGGTGATATGCAGTTGCGGGCCGTTGCCACAAGTGCAGTCCGCGACGCAATCAATGGCCATGCATTTGTGGAACAAGTGCGCCAGGAAACCGGAATTTCACTTTCGATTATTAACGGAACAACAGAAGGGGCACTTACTCTTGTCGGCGTTCTTGCCGGGTTGGATCAAAAATACAATGAAATGCTTCTGTTTGATATCGGCGGTGGCAGTACCGAGTATACTCTGGCTCAAGGAGGAGCTGTACAATTCACTCGTAGTCTGCCGCTGGGGGTTGTCAGACTGACCGAAGGCAAAGTGACGCCTGATGCCATGCAGGAAAAAATCAGCAGGGAGCTTGATGCGCTATGGCAAGAGCTGGAGTTGACCGGATTTCGCGCCAACAAATGTATCCCGTTGATCGGAACGGCCGGGACGGCAACTACAATTGCTGCGATAAGTATGGAAATGACGGATTACGACTACCGCAAGGTTAATAATGTCACTGTATCGCAAGCAAAGATCAGGGATATCTATGAAAGGCTGCTGCCACTTTCGCTCGAAGAACGTCTCAGGATACCGGGATTGGAGAAGGGGAGGGAGGACTTGATTGTTGCAGGTTTGCTGATCACCCTGAATACTATGGAAATGTTTGGTATTGATACCTTGAAGGT
>JBAYZR010000063.1:0-12723 GCA_041672425.1 Pedobacter sp.
CATACCGGCAGCCCCTTCCAAATGCCCTATGTTCCCTTTGACCGAACCCAGGAGCAGCGGGTTGCCGGAGTCCCGTCCAGTACAGTAGACACCGCTGATGCCGGAAGCTTCTACCGGGTCGCCCAGAGGGGTGCCGGTTCCGTGGGCCTCGACATAGCTGATATCGGACGGCGCCAGTCCGGCATTGGACAAGGCCCTGCGGATGACCTGCTGCTGCGCCAGACCGCTAGGCGCGGTAAAGCTTGAGCTGGCTCCGTCCTGACCGATGGCGCTCCCCTTGACTAGCGCCAGAATGGTATCGCCGTCGCGCCTGGCATCGGACAACCGCTTGAGCAGGACCGCCCCGCAGCCTTCACCGCGCGCATAACCATTGGCCGCGGCATCGAACGGCTTGCAGATTCCGTCAGGAGAGAGCGCCCCCAGCTTGGAGAAATAGACGAACAGGTGCGGTGTTATCAACAGATTGACGCCAGCGGCCAGTGCGGCGTCGCACTCCCGCAGGCGCAGGGCCTGGCAGGCCAGGTGCAGAGCCACCAGCGAGGATGAACAGGCCGTATCCACCGAGAAATTGGGACCGGTAAAATCGAGGATGTAGGAGATCCGCCCCCCGGAAGAGCTGAACATGGAACCGGAGCCGGAATAGGCGTCGATCCGGTCGAGGCTGCCGGAATAGAGATGGGCGGTCTTGTAATCATCAGAACAGATTCCGAGATAGACCCCAACATTCCGCCCTTTCAGCTGTTCGATCGGGATATTGGCCTGCTCCAGGGTTTCCCAGGCAACCTCAAGCAGCAGGCGCTGCTGGGGGTCAAGAGCACGGGCCTCCCGCGGCGGAATACGGAAAAACGGAGCATCGAACTGGTCAAGCCGGTCAGGGACGAGAAAACCTCCACGCTTGACATAGCTGGTACCGGGAGTCTCCGGATCGGGATCGTAATACTGCTCCGGATCCCAGCGGGCGCCAGGAACTTCGGACATGGCCATCCCGCCGCGGTCGATCAGTTCCCAGAAGCGGTCCGGCGAATTGGCTCCGCCGGGGAAACGGCACCCCATCCCGATAATGGCAATCGGCTCGTCGTTCTCGACTATCGTTTTGTCAGAATAGTCTGCCGGTTGGTTTTCGTCGGAAACAAGGCGCTGCAGATGGTCCGCGAGGGCTCTCGGTGACGTATGATCGAATATGGTTGTTACCGGCAACGACACGCCGATGCTCGCTTCCAGCTCATGCACAATCCTGATGCTCATAAGTGAGTCTACGCCCAGGTCGAAAAAGCCGCTCTGTTCGTCGGCGGACTTGATCGCTCCGGAGCTTGCGGCATCAAGGGCATCATTGACATGCTTCAAAATGGCGGCGCGATCCAGGACGCGGGAATTCGGGCGCAAGGCGCCGGAATGCGACGGGCGGCGAAGGGTTTCAGCGGCACGGCGATCTGCATCGGTCATTAAATTCCAGGACACGGAGACGCCGCTTTTCTCCAGAGAAAGCATGGTACGCAGCAGATCGTCGAGTGTGCCGGAGTCCTTTTCCATTGTCCCGGCAGCGGATGCCGTACTGCCGGCTTCCGCAAAACACTCCGCAAGAGCGGTCTGAAGGAGCGGATGGGGAGATATTTCCACAAATTGAGTCAGGCCATCCTTCAGCATCGCGGCGATAGCCGGGGCAAACCGTACCGGCTCCCTGATATGGCGAACCCAGTACGCCGCGTTGAAATCGTCAGATGATGCCTTGACGCCCGTCAATGAAGAGTAGAGCGGAATTTTTGCCCGTTCCGGTAAGATGCCTTCAAGGGAGATCCGAAACTCCTCCAGAGCGGGCTCCACCTGGGAACTGTGGAAAGCCACGTCGGTATTGAGTATGCGCTGGAACACCCCTCGCCCTTCCAAAAGCGCCATCAGATCATCTATCCCGGCGGCGCCTGAAACCACGGTGGAGCCGGGCCCGTTGACCGCCGCAATGGAGAGCTGCAGGTGGTTGACGCTGATCAGCTCTTCCGTCTCATGGAGCGGTAGAGCAACGAAAAGCATCCTCCCCTTCCCTTCCACCTGACGCATGACCCGGCCATGGGCGCCCAACAGACGTGCAGAATCTTCCAGAGAAAGTACACCTGCAACATGAGCCGCAACCACCTCGCCGCCGCTATGCCCCAACACGGCGCCGGGAACAACTCCCCAAGAGGCAAAAAGAGATGTCATCCCCATCTGAATAGCAAAGGTGACCGGATGGGCTATCCAGGGAGTATTTGCGCGTGAAGAGACACTATCACGTAGAATTTCTTCGACAACAGACAGGCCGGTATATTGTTTGATGGCGGGGTCGAGCTCTTCCACCTTGCAGCGGAAGAGCTCGTTGTTCTTGAAGAGATGCTGCCCCATGATCTTCCATTGAGCACCCATCCCGGAATATATGAAGGATGTTCCGATCATGTGATATTACTCCTCCTATCTCATCAGCGACGAAACATCGGGGAGCCTGAATGGAGCAACCATGGCCTTTTTCATTGTTTTGGCCACCCCCGGATCCTGTTCGAGAACGCCGAGCAGGCCGTTGATAATGGCCGTATTGGGATCTTCCGTGGAAGCGGATGTCTTGGCCACCGGTTTGTACAAGGTATCGGCTCCTGCTACAATAGTTCCCCCGATGTTATTCGGGTCATTATCAGTATATGAATATTTGTTTGTCATGACCAAAAAGTAGATATCGAGTGGCGCATACCAGTAGACGGCCACATTGTATCCGGCAAACTGCCCGCCATGGCCGAACATGACGTCATTTATCCGTGCAATGCCGCGACCGTACTGGAATGAAGTTGATACATCCAAAGGCGCGCCCAGTATCCATTTACCAGCTTCCTGCCCTGACTGGACCCGGGTTTTCATAATGAATTCGCTAAATGTGAGCAGGTCCTTCGCGCTGGAAATGATGCCGCCGGTCGTCCAGGTGAAAGAGGGGTCAATATCGGTAAAATCCTCAAGTTTGCCATCGCCGTTTTCCCAGCCCGAGGTGGCGGCAGCCCAATGAAATTTAAGCAGGGCATCATCCATTGCCGTCAAGTACGACTGATTATTGAAATAATCCGCATAGCCGTGTACATGGGCAGGATTTGTGAACGTATTTGACGTAGTCGGCAGGTAGGTATCGGAAAGCCCCAGCGGATCGGTAATCAGACGTTTAATCTCCGTTGCGACGTCATGGCTGTCGCTTACTTTCTCGATAAGGAGACCGAGCAGATAATAGTTGGTGTTGGAATAATGCAGATCCGTACCGGGTGCAAAGTAAGGGTTGGTCAGAAAAGGGTTTCCGACTTCACTGGTCCCGCTGTCAAAACCGTTTGGAACCACTATGGAAGCAGGCGGTGAGAAGGTGTTGGCAAATTTCAGCACATCATCCTGGGGGGAAAAGGAGTGGATCCAGTGGGCCTGGCCTAGTCCGGTAACAAATCTGTACATAGGAAGATCATGAGTAGGACCGGTACCTCTTAACAAACCCGCATCTGAAGTGACATAGCTGTACAACCCGCTGGTATGATTGAGCAGCATGTTGATGGTAATCTTGCTTGCATTGTCCGCGTTCCTGTCGGTCAGTGCACCAGGCAGATAATAATCAACACTCTTTGTGAGGTCGATCTTCCCTTCCTGGGCCAGCATGATAACCGTCTGGGCAATAAACATCTTGGTGATGCTGGCGATGCGGAATGGGAGGGCGGCTTTCATGGCAACCTTTTGAGTACCGTCGGCCACGTTGATTTCGGCGGAACCGGTTGCATAGTACCACGGTTGATAGCCATTCATTTTTACCGCAACAATAGTCCCCGGAACACCGGACGGAGTCCCTACGTAAGTCATGTAATCATCAATCGTTTTTTTCAAAGAGACTTCTGTTTTCTGGGCTATCGGCGGTTCTGTCCCGGAACTTCCCGAGATGTAGGTACTGTCGCTACAGCCGCCGGCGGACAGCGCCAGGATAATCAATGACGACAAGGCAAATAGTTTGATCAGAATCATGTTCCGTTGCATAACGAGTCTCCTTTAAGATAGTGGTAATTGCAACAGCACGGGTGATGCGGCAAAACACGTACAATGCGGCCCTGCTGCTAAAAAAACGAGGTGTCCTGGGGTCTCAGCGGCCTCAAGCCGGTGAACCAGTCCGCCTGATCGTCGTAGACTGCAAAAAAAGTCCGCATGACCTGTTCCGGCACAGTAGATTGTAGATAGCGGAGTAGAAGCGCCTTTTCTCCCTGAAGCTCCTGTACATCCAGCACTTGCACCTTGCCCTGTTTTGTTGACATGCAGGGTCCGCGCACCGTTCTACAGATTCCGCTTACTCTCCGGTAAGCTTCACGGAAAATATTGAGCGCATCGACGATAGGCACGCCGAAGTAATGACGCGCCCCGGTATCACGGACAATAAACTGGTAATAGGGAATTATGCCGAGCCTGACCTCTTCCTGCCAGAGGGCGGACAACACCTCCGGGGTATCGTTGATATGGCGCAGCATCGGAGATTGTGCCCGTATCTCGGCGCCGGTGGCACGGATGCGGGCAATCGCACACCGCACGGTATCCGTGGAGAGTTCCCGTGGGTGATTGATATTTGCCACAATTGCCAGATGCTTCCCCTTTTTGATGATCCTCTCGAAAAGTCGGATCAGTTCATCCGAGTCCTGATCGGTCAAAAACCGGTACGGCCAGTAGGTGATCGCCTTTGTGCCTATTCTGATCGCATTCAGGTGAGGGATGTCCGCATCCAGTATCCGGTCAACATATGCGGCAAGTACCCCTGATTTCATAAAAAGCGGGTCGCCGCCGGTGAGGAGGATGTCCTGTACCTCCTCATGTTGCGACACATAACTGATCAGGGAGTCCACATCGGTACTGGCGAATATCTCTTCTTCTTCCCCCACAAACTGTAGCCAGCGGAAACAGAAAGTGCAATGGGCATGACACATCTGCCCTTCGGACGGAAAGAAGAGTACCGTTTCCGGGTAAGAGTGGATGATCCCCTGCTGTTTTCTGCCGTTGATGTCCGGCAGGGTGGCATCCATGCTCTGAACGGAGTGAGGATTCAATTCGTAGCGGATCTCTTGAACCGCTTTCCTGATGCTGCTTCGTGGAACGGCGCTCTCTATCAACCTCTGTATCCGTTCATAATGTCCCGGAAGCAACATCTCGCGGCAGGGAAAATTCAGGTGGTATATCGGGTCTGTTTCCGCATTATCCCAGTCGATCAGTTCATCGATCAGATAATTATTGGTTCTGAACGGGAAGACCATTCCCACCACAGATATGGCCTGCCGGAGGTTATCGGGCAATTGCCGTAGCTGTTGGATCGAGGCCAGATTATTGAGGTTGTATGTGCAAAAAGGTCTGGACACCGTAAAATCTTCCTTGATTACATTAACAGGGCAGCGGTTAGTAAGCAAACTTGAAGCCGGTCAAAAACTCCGTATCCCGTTTGGCCGCTATCGGCCACGGATTACTGTCATACGCCACATCGTAGGAAACCAGAAAACCGACATACTGATTAATGGTAAATTCCAACGAATTGGTCCAGCGCCAGTCATAGCGTTTGGTTGCCCCCGTCACTATTGCTTTCTGATCCTGATTCTGTGTCTGCGGTATGGTGGTAATCCCGTATTCAGTGGTCTTGTCAACTGCCTGCTTGAGCACGAAAATCTGTTTGTAGGTCAGCATGTCGCTAAATTTATGGGCAAACTCGCCCTTGACATACAATGCGTTGAATGAATCCGAATTTTTATGGATCATATTAACTACTTGAGAATCATAAGAATCGCTTACCCAACCAAATCCCAAGTCAATCTTCAGGCGATCTTTCTTCCTGTCGAGAATATCCTGAAGTACGTTATATGAACCGATGCCGACGAATGGCACATAACGGTCCATGATGAACTGCTGGCTGAGGCGCTGCCAATATAAGCCGGCTTCAACAAAAAGATAACGGTTCAGCTCATATATTGCGGTTTCTTCAAAATTCTGCACATCCTTGTCCACTGATGAACCATCCATAGAGGAAATATTTTTCTGATCGATTTCATAACCGATTACATTAGTGAACCTGTCCTTGCGAAGAGCAAGCAAAATCGCGCCTTTCCAGGCATGGCCATCATCATTCCCCGTTGACTTGTCATAGGAAAACTTCATGTGGGTATGCTTAAGCAAATACGGATATATCGGGGAATAGTCAAACGAGCTGGTTTCCCACCAATTCTCATTCTGATCCGGTTTTAACACAGGTTGGGCAAAAAATCCCGGATACGGGTCATACGGCCTGTCAGGATCGGCCTTCTCCGGCGGAAGCTTTGGCGCGGCCTGGATCTGGCGATACAGATCCGGGTTTGTCTGTTTGATCAGCTCCGGTGTGAGTTTAGGCTCTTCGGCCCGCGCATCATTCACCGTAACTCCGAACATGCAGATTGCGGCAAGGAGCCACAGGACGGACCAGCCGGCCCAATCCATTCCTTCGCACTGTAAATCATAAACAGATGAAACGCCCGTTTCCAATGCACCATTCGAATAATTCATGATACATGCACCCCCTTTCAGAAATTGACTACTTTGATCCGGCAGCAGGACTGATGGATACTGGTAGCTGCATGGCAACAATAAGCGGCGCCACAATCGATTTCTCGAAGATGCCACTGCCGTTCATGAAAAAGAGACGTGTCACCCTGCAGAGTTACCTGTTCCAATGGCGCCATGAGACCGGAACCATCTCCCTTGAGAACAGCTTCTTTCTTGGTCCAGCATGCATAAAACATGTTCTGACTCAGTGATGGATCAGACGTTTCAAGTGCCGGTATTTCAGGCAGATATCGGGAAAAATCCGCAATCTGTATCGACCTTATTATCTCGACATCAATCCCAACTTCTCCGTCAGCCGCCAGCGCGAGTGCAACACAACCTCCTGAATGCGAGATATTGAAATCTCCCGCCCCACGGATAAACGGCTTTCCCGTCTCCGTGTATTCAAGACGCTCGAGAATAGCAGAACCTTGGTCCTGGCCATTGCAACGCAAGGCATGCAGCAGAAGCAGTTTACCAAACAGTGACGCCTGCCTGTCTTCCCAACGGCGGAATCTCAGAATCTCGGCGCGCACTGAATCCGGCATCATCGCCAAATACCCGCGTTCAATATCGGTCTGAAGCCTGCCTGTCGAATAAGATAGAAATACCTGTAACATCAAGTAGCAAGGAGTGTCGAGTTCAGTAATTCACAGATACTGTCAATATGGTCGAACAGGAAGAAATGATCGCCTTCAAACTGTAATATGCTACAGTCGGATGTCGTCATATCCTTCCATCCGGAGGCCTCGGCATAGGTAGTGCTTTCAGCGGTTCCGATCATGACTGTAATAGGAACATCGAATGGCGGAACCGACTTGTGCCTGTATTCCGCGATGGCCCGCATATCTTCACGGATGAGCGGCGCGAAATAAGCAAACAGTTCCTGGTCAGCAAGCACTGCCGGCGCACACCCGCCCAGTTCGGCCAGCTTGGCTTTAAACTCCCCTGGCGGCAGGGTATGCCATTGAGCCTCCCTGCTGGTCCCATGGGGCGGCCCTTTGCCCGATATGAACAGGTGAAGCGGAAGCGGAAGATGCTCCTCGGCCAACAGACGCGTAACAAGGTATGCGGACAAGGCGCCCATACTGTGACCAAAAAACGCAAAAGGCCGATCTAGTGAAGCGCGCACGCATGACAGCATGTCAAGCGCCATTTCATGCATGCCAGTCAAACTGGTTTCCTGCGTACGCCGCCCCCTGCCGGGAGGCTCAAGCGGCACAACTTTTATTGCCGGATGAATATTCCGCTCAAGCGGTCTGTATGAGTAGGCGTTCCCTCCGGCAAAGGGAAAACAGAAAAGAGTGGCCGTTACCGTCATTTCTTAACTCCGGCGCGCTAGCTGATAAGAACATTTAGGACATTTTTTAGGTACTTTCGGACGGTTATCGGAACCAAGTAAAACAATGATGCCGATCAGCGGGGTAAGAAACAGTGAACAGAAAAAATATCCCCAATAACCGAACTTCCTGTTGGCGCCCAATAAGGCGATAAAGAAACACAAACCGATGTACGCTAAAGTAATTATAATCATAATTCACCTCTTGGACTACCAATTGGTTTCAGAAGCGCCTGCCCATCAGTAACACTTTTGTCTTTATGACTCTCCACCGGAGCGGCCAGAGGTGCAAATCCGTTATGGCCCAGATATTTGAAATAACTTTCCTTGCCAACTGGATCTCCCTGGATATTAAAGCTGAAGTTGCCTGTCACACCTTGAAAGTCGGTAAGATACCTCAAATGTGAGGCAACTACAGCCGGTTCGGCTGTTTTGCTGAGCTTCATGGCCTCGATGATAAGGTTCATCGAGTCATAAAACAGGGCTGCACGAGTATCCGGAGGCTTTCTGTAGCGTTTTTCAAAGTTGCTGATAAATTTCTTAGTTACCGGACTATCACGATCTGGATTATAGTAGGTAGCCACCACAGTGCCGAGGGCCGCTTTGCCGCCAATCCGTTCGAGAGCCATCGAATCCATGGCATGTCCGCCGTATACCTGCTGATATAGGCCCATTTGCCTGGCTTCACTTATAAAATATGCCGCCTGTGGAAGTATTGCTCCCAGAAAAATGGCATCGAAATCATGGCGGAGCAATTCGGCGCACAACGGCTTGTAATCGGTCGTTCCCAAAGTGTAAAAACG
The DNA here is from genome assembly GCA_041672425.1 of Pedobacter sp. GTDB lineage: Bacteria > Desulfobacterota > Desulfuromonadia > Geobacterales > Pseudopelobacteraceae > JACPFJ01. The sequence goes on from JBAYZR010000063.1 coordinate 8,722, forward strand.
GCGGACCACCATATTTAGTCCCAAGTCGGATAGAGACTCGGTAACATCATCGGCCACGCCCTTGCCATATAGGGTACGATCATCAATGACCGCAATCTTTATGTGTCCCTGCGACATCATCAGCTTTGCAATTCCTTTACTGGCTTGATGGTCCGATGGAATGCTTCTGAACGTATATTCGAAATTATGATTGGTGAGATTAATATTTGATGCGGATGGCGAAACATATAAAAGGCCGCAGTACTCGTAGGTAACCGAGGCCAGGATGGCGTTGGTTGAACTTCTGTGACCGATAACAGCAGCTAAAGAGGTGTCTTTTGCTATCTGCTTGGCTAATCTCAGTTCGTCGGTATCATTTTCCGAGTAAAAGAACTTCAATTTCACGGGGCGTCCCAATACCCCACTCTGGCTATTTATTTCATCGGCCGCCATGGTGCTCCCCTCCACCAGTAGAAAATCCTTAGCGGTTCTTTTATCCCATATAATTGCAATATTAATGGAATCGGCCTTGTTTATCTCTTCGACCCGTTTTTTTCTAACATCGACATATTCCCTGCTGCACGAAACCAGCAACATGGCAACAGCAAGAATACAAAGAGATCGCATTAATACCCTCAACATGAAGCTATGTGCTGCTGTTGCGGGTAACATTACTTCCCTTTCCCGGAAGGAATGGCTGTATTTGAATCAAAGAGTAACGGCAGTCCCGTTTTGCCGGAGCCGAACAGAACAATTTTCGAATTTTGGGATTTTGCAACTTCCAGTGAAGCATCTATTCCTTTCCAACGCAGAATCTGCTCTGACAATGAAGTCGAAATTATTGAATTGGCAACCTGGATGCCACTGGCCTCGATCAACTTTCTTTCAGCCTCTTTTTTCTCCCGTTCCAGTTTATAAAGATAGGCTTCTGATAACTGCTGTTCCTCTTGCTTCTTCTCAATAGCTTCCTTGATCTTGGGCGGCATCTCGATTTTAGTTATCAACAGAGTGTCAATTTTCAGATATTTGTCATTGGCGGAGGAAAACGCCTCGTTCGTGAGCTTCTGCAGGATATCCTTCTGCGATGAATAAAGCTCTTCCACGTCGTATTTGCCCACCACCTTGCGGATAGTGGCCTCAACATCAGGGACAATGATACTGTTGAAGTAGTCGGGACCCACCTTTTGATGGAGAACGCCCAACGTCTCGTACTCAGGTTGATACCTTATCGCAAGCGAGACATGAACCTGCATTCCCTTGCTGGTAAGGACATCCATCTCGTGAACATTCGTCTGAAAGCGGACATTATAGACCGACATCTTGTCCCACGGCGCCACCACGTGAAACCCTTCACCATATACTTTATCAACAACGGTACCGCCGCCAAAACGTTTGTAATACACTCCCGCCTCTCCGGCATGGATCGTTACAAATACGAATGGCCAGAGGATCGCGAGCAAGAGAAGAAATACAAGCGTGGACACTATCCAGCGGGACCTGTTTTCCTGAAAATGCTCTCTTGTGTTCTTTATAAACAGATGCCAGCGCAGGCGAAGCGCTGCAAGAACATTCTTTATATCAGTACGATCCAGTTTCATCCTCTATGCACCTTCCCTGATCACTTTTCCGTAATCCATCCTGATGATCCTATCTGCAACATGGAAATAACGATCATCATGGCTGACGGCAACAACCGTCTTCCCTTGTCTCTTTAGCTTTGCAAGAAATGTCTCATAAAAATATTTCCTAAAGATCGGATCCTGGTCAGCAGCAACTTCATCGAACACACAGACCGGTTTATCATCCATCAAAGCCGCTATAAGGGCGAGTCGCTTCCTTTGTCCCGTAGAAAGATTTATATTAGTAAACCGGCCGTTTGAGAATGATGTTTTTTTATCAAGTTCCATCTCGCAAATCAGATCGTTTACCCGTGCCGTATCAATCACATCAATGCCGTAAAGCCTCTCAAACAGATGAAAATCGGTAAACACGATCGAGAAGAGTTCACGATATGATGCCATGCTATTACGATCCAGCGTGATATCATCAATCATGATCGTACCTGAGCGAGGCTCATACAAGCCGGTCAGCAACTTCAAGAATGTAGACTTACCGCTGCCATTGCCGCCGACCACAAACAGCACTTCCCCTTGGCGAACCTCCTCCCTGACCGGCCCTACGGAAAAAAGCTGCCGTCCTTCGGCATCTGTGTAACTGAACATGACGTCTTCAATCGTAATGGCGCTGAACAGCGGCGACACTTCTACAGCCGTTTCCGATGAGGGTATATCATGAGCGGCATCCAACCGGCATTCAAGTTCCTGCAGATTAACGGCGGCAACATTCGCCTTGGCAAAGAACGGTATCGATGAAATGAATGTCTCAAGCGGTCCTATGATGAACAGTATAGATGCGGTCAGTTTGATGACGGTAACCGCTGATGTCTGACTGAATTGGGGCATCAAAAAGATGAGGCAGGCCAGAAGCAGATAAAAGGCGACCTGGGAAAACATGAAATCCTTCACGTACAGGATGCCTGTTCTGACTCTGAGATGTTCGGACTCATCGGCTATGCCGCTGAAATGGGCAAAGAGGTCATCACTCTTGTGGTGATTCAGCTTTATCTCCTTAAAACCGTCCATCACCTGACTCAGCAGCGCAAGAAATTCCCGTTCCTTTAGGTCTGCCTGCCGCAGTTCCTGAGACACTTGACGGTGATGAGCCAGATACATGATCATGCCGGCGCCGATGGAGACAACACTTATAAGCAGAGCTGCTCCTGAGAGGTAAAAGATGTAAATAGCGGCAAAAAGCAGCATAATGGCAGCCTGACAGGCATTAATCAGTACCGGGGCCGCCTGGGAGATAGTGGTGGTTTCCTGTGTAATCCGGTTATAGATTACCTCCCGACCGATCCCTTCAAATGCAAGCAGGGATGATGACCTGATCTTGTCGGTGATACGCACCCGCACCTTTCTCAGAACCTGCTCGACAATGATTGTGGACTGAGTCATCGCCTGTTTTTTAGTGTAATAAAACAGGACAAATGCCAACAGGAATATGACAAGATAACGGATATTGAGATACAGATGTGAGGTGGTGCCGGCTGAAGCATTTATGACTGCCAGGAGCAGGCCGTTGGCAATCCCCGAGAGCACGGACATAACCAGTATAGCACGCCACGGACTTTCGGATTCGCGTTTGAAGAATACCAGCAGCTTTGACTCGGTCAGATTAAGTAGGGCCTGGCTCGACAAGAACACCTCGAAAAAAACAGAAGGGAGTGGCGCACGTGAACATAGTTCAAGGCGTCACTCCGACGTTTAGCATTTACAAACTATATCAGGCAGCAGTATTTTCTGCCGTTTCAGGTTTCAGATCAGCTGCAACTTTTTTGCCCTTAGTAAATTGTTCAGCGAAATAGGATTTAACTTTGGCAGGATCCAGATCGAGGATGGTACCACCGGACTCAAAGTGTTGTACAAACACCTTGTAAATGGCATAGGTAGAAGCCCCCGAAATAACCGGCATGGTAACCGCACCGGTTGTCTGGCCAATAACGGGAACAAATTTTATGAGACTTGCAATGGTTCCTCCCAAAGATGCCGGTAGGAATCCACCAACTAGTGAGCTAATGATCGACTTCCCAGCATCCTTCTTGAATGGAATATCATACTCGACCGACAGCTTCTTGATCATATCAAGCTGTATTCCCGTCAATGCGACTAGATCGACCAACGGGATCGGAATCAGTCCTACCCCCATAGATGCAAGGATATGATTTTTGGAAAGTTTTTCCAAGCGTTCAGTGCGTCCCTCAGTTATATCGATTGGCTCTGTTGCTGCATCAACGGTGATTTCTTCCATAAAGCGTTCTCCTTTCTTTTGAGTAGTAAATAATAGCTATTTTCTTATATCATATATTCTTTTGTTTGCAACCTAGTAACGAATTGACTCAATTTAGATGCAACCGTAGCTTGTAAAAAAAATAACGTTGCATTATTTAGGGGTAACCCCAACATT
>JBAYZR010000064.1:0-12656 GCA_041672425.1 Pedobacter sp.
AGCGATTTATCCAACAACAATTTACCCAACAACGTTCCCTTCAATGACCGGGTGGAATTCGATCCCGGTCTTTCCATTGGGGGTACCGGCGGCTATGATTTTGGCTTCCTCCGCCTGGAGGGGGAACTTTCCTACAAGTATGCGGAAATTGCGGCCATTACCGAGGATACCGGCTACCGGTTCCGTAATGTAAACGGAAACCTGGGAGCGCTGGCCATGATGTTCAATGCCTTTTTTGACCTCCATAACGACTCGCCGGTCACCCCGTACTGTGGAGGAGGCATTGGCTTTGCCACCCTGTATCTGAGTAATACCTTTGGTATCGATACCAGGGATGGTGTTACAAATCGGGTACTCTTGTACCCCCGTGACGACACCACCGTCTTTGCCTACCAGGCCGGCGCCGGACTGGAGATCGCCATCCATCGCAAACTCTCCATGGATCTCGGCTACCGCTATTTCGGAACCGCCAAGGGCACGTTCGATAAAGACACAACCAGAAACGTTGATCTGAAATTTGAGAGCCACAACGCTACACTGGGGGTCAGGGTAAAATTCTAATCCAGACCCGACCGGAGAACACTTCATGTATCACGCACGCACGAAGCAGGGTACATCATGACTGAAAGAATCTCTATCCGCCGACAGCGGTGGATCCTTTTCTCCGTGCTGGCGCTGATGTACATTCTCGTCTACTTCTACCGCGTATCCCTGGCGGTGGTGGCTGGCGACATCTCCCGCGAACTGAAACTTACCCCTCAACAACTCGGCACTCTCTCGGGAATCCTGTTTTACGTCTATGCAGTTGCCCAGCTTCCGCTGGGGCCGATGATCGACCGTCTTGGCAGTCGTCTGGTGATCAGCGGCTGTGGTGTCCTGACTGCCATCGGCGGTATTCTCTTTTCCCAGGCCAACAGCCTGGCAATGGCCATGGCAGCGCGGGTACTGATCGGCATCGGTACGGCAGCGGTGCTGATGGCTACTTTTACGGTCTTCAGTCACTGGTACACGAAACAGGAATTCGGGCGGGTTTCCGGCTTTATGGTGGCGGTCGGTAATCTGGGCAATCTCTCGGCCACAGCGCCACTGGCGTTGGCGGTGGCTGCTTTTGGCTGGCGCTCATCCTTCCTGGTAATTGGCGTTATCCAGATTCTGGTGACGGTGTTGGTGTTTGGGATGGTACGGAATCGCCCGCCAGTAGTTGCAACCGCCGCACATTCGCACTCATCCCCCCTCGCTTCCCCACTGAATCAGGAAGGGATGCTGGCCGCTTGGGGCGAAATATTCGGCAACGCTGATTTCTGGCTGCTGGGGACCATCGCCTTTGCCTGGTACGGCAACTATCTGGCGCTACAGGGACTGTGGGGTGGTCCTTACCTGATGGATGTGTTGCGCCTATCCCGCGAGGCGACTGGCAAGATGCTGATGTTTACCTCACTGGGCTTTATTACCGGCAGCATGGTGACGGATACCATTGCGAGGCGCTTTTTCAAGTCATACAAAAAAACCTTGCTGGCAGGGCAGATGCTGCTGCTGGTTCTCATGTCCGGCTTTCTGGGCATGGCCGACTCCCTGCCGCAATCGCTGTTGATGGCCAGTTTCTTTGCCATCGGCCTTGCTGTCTCCAGCGGGGTGATGATCTACCCCATCATTCGCGCCATGTTCAGGGTCGAGATCGTGGGAACGGCGTTGACCTCGCTAAACTTCTTCGTCCTGATGGGTGCGGCAATAACCCAGCAGGTCATGGGGCTGATTATCGGTTCCTACGAACCGGGAGCAACAGGCGCTCCGCCCCAGGCATATCATGCCGCCTTTCTTTTTCCTGTCATCGGTTTGGCGATTGCTATTGTGCTGTTTATGTTTGCGCGGGAGTATTAGTTTTGAACTATTCAGCAACGATTCCATGAAGGAATACCTGTACGCTGAATGAGTTTCCATGCTTGCCTTCCCTGCCGAAAACAGGCACAATAACGCAATTTTCCCTCACAGGAGTCTTCTGCATGGCATTGCGCGTTTACAATACCCTCTCGGGTGAAAAGGAAATCTTCGTTCCGCTGGTACCCGGCAAGGCCGGCATGTACGTCTGTGGGGTAACTGTTTACGATTACTGCCATATTGGCCATGCCCGCGCGGGCGTTGTCTTCGATGTGATCTACCGCTATCTGAAGTATAGCGGCTACGATGTCACATATGTTCGCAATTATACCGATATCGACGACAAGATCATCAAGCGCGCCAATGAGGAAGGGGTGGATTACCGCATTATCACGGAGCGGTTTATTCAGGCCTTTGATGAGGACATGGATCAGCTGGGGCTGGAAAAGCCAACCATTGAGCCCAGAGCCACCGATCACATTGATGGAATCATTGCCATCATCGGCGCTCTGATCGCCGGAGGACATGCCTACACATCCGGCGGCGATGTATATTATGACGTGGAGACCTTCCCCGAATACCTCAAGCTTTCCAAGCGCAATCTGGAGGAGATGCAGGCCGGGGCGCGGGTGGAGGTGGGTGAAAAGAAGAAAAACCCCATGGATTTTGCCCTCTGGAAGGGTTCCAAGCCAGGTGAACCGTGGTGGGAATCTCCCTGGGGCCAGGGCCGTCCCGGCTGGCATATTGAGTGCTCGGCCATGAGCATGAAGTTCCTGGGCCAAACCTTCGACTTCCACGGCGGTGGCAAGGATCTGATATTTCCGCACCACGAAAACGAGATTGCCCAGTCAGAGGCGGCTAATGGCTGCCGGTTCGTGCGTTACTGGCTGCACAACGGCTTTGTCAATATCAATGCCGAGAAGATGAGCAAGTCGTTGGGCAATTTTTTCACCATCCGCGAGGTGCTGAAGGAGTTCGATGCCGAAACACTGCGCTTCTTCATCCTGTCGGCGCACTACCGCTCGCCGATCGATTTCTCCGATCAGAACCTGATCGAGGCCCGGACCGGGCTGGAGCGGATCTACGCCTGCCTGGCAGCTATGGATAGCGCCATTCAGCTGAATCCGGTTGCGCTTGTGGAACCTTCCGTTGAGTTGTTGTCGTTGGCTGGCGCCGAGCTGCTGGAGAAAAGCGGTCAGCTGCTGACGCGCTTTAAAGATGCCATGGATGACGATTTCAATTCTGCCCTGGCCCTTGGGGTTGTTTTCGAGATCGTGCGCAGTGCCAATCGTTTTATGGCCGAGATGCAGCCGGGTGATGGGGCTGCAATTACCTTGTTGCATCGGGTACGGGCCGGGATCGCCGAGATCAGCGTAGTGCTGGGGCTGTTTCATTCCATTCCGGTACAATGGCTGGAGATGTTGCAGCAGGAGAAGGCTGGGGATCTTGACATCACGGCCACTGAGATTGAAACGTTGATCGTTGAGCGGGCCTGTGTGCGGAAAGCAAAAAACTTTTCCAGAGGTGATGAAATTCGGGACTACCTGCTGTCAAAGGGTATCCATCTCCTTGATTCGGCGCAGGGAACTACTTGGAAAGCTAAATAATTGATGGTAACTTACTAAATTGTGAGGACAACCGTGGACGCGGAATGTTGTTGGAACAGGGATGTTATTGAAGCAGGTGACTGCCCGAACATTGGCGTTGGGGAGGCAGATCTCTTGACGTCATCGCGGCGCCGTATCCTGGAAAAGTGCTGCGAATGCGATATGTTCAAACGCGATCTGGCCCGCTTCAGCGAAGAAGCCAATCCGTTAGCCCGGATTTTTAATATTGTTTGCGATGATTACCAGCATCAAAAGAGTCAGATTCAGTCCCTGGCCAGTTTTCTGGACAACAAAACCCTGGAAATGCAATTTCTTCACGAGCTGGGTTCGGTATTGCAGAGCTCGGTCGATCTGGAAGAGGTACTTTCCGTTGCGCTGACCGCCATCACGGCGGGCAAAGGTTTTGGCATGAACCGGGCTTTTTTGTTGCTGGTCGATAAGGAGCGTGTGAACCTTAAGGGCCATCTGGCCATTGGACCACGCAACTATGAAGAAGCCAGTCAGGTCTGGGACGAAATTTCCTTCAACGATCTGGGACTGCAAGCCCTTGCCCAGAGCTTTCGCCATAACAAACTTTCCGCGGAACTGGCCAAGTTTCACGATATTCTTGAGCGGCTCTCCATACCTATTGCCAATGTCAATCATCTTTTCATAAAGAGCCTGAATGGCAAGCATCCGGTTCTGATCGAGGATGCCTTCCACAACCCCGAGGTAGATCCCGAATTTGCTCGTCTGCTGGGCGTTGATACCTTTCTGCTCATGCCGCTTATCTCTCGCAACCGGCGAGTGGGAATGATTATCGCTGACAACTGCATCACCCATCGTTGTATCACCGAGGCAGACATGCGCTCCATGGAGACGTTTGCATTCCCGGTGGCCTTTGCAATCGAGCGAGCCTCGCTCTACGACCAGATTCAGGTGGAACTCAATCATGTCACCGAGGCCAGCTACAAACTCAAGGAACAGCAAGAGTTGATTGTCCGGATGGAAAAAATGGCTCTGGTGGGGCGGATTACCTCCAGTATTGCCCATTCCATCCGCAATCCGCTGATGATCATCGGTGGATTTGCACGCTCCATGCTGAAAAACACCCCCCAGGATGATCCCAAACGGGACTTTATAGAATCCATAGTTGGAGAGACCCGCCAGTTGGAAGGGGTGCTGGATGATATTCTCAACTACTCCGACTCGCTCTATCCCACCAAAGACTTCTGGGATGTCAATCATTTGGTGGAAAGTGTTATTCAGGACAGCGGCGAGGCTTTGCAGTCACGTGGGTTAACATGCGAGTTTTCGGAGGGGCAAGGCTTAAAACTGGTCTACATCGATTTCAAACAGATTTCCTATTGTGTGCGTACAATTTTGCTTAGTAACATTGATGCCGCCGAGGAAAGTGGAATCATCGGCATCAGCGCCTGCCTGGAAGGCGACCACGTAGTTATTCGCATCGAAGACCGGATCAGGCGGATATCCCAGCAGGAATTGGACGCCATGTTGACACCTTTCTCTTCAAACCAAAGCATTGGAGTCGGCCTTGGGCTGGCCCTGTGCAAGACCATGCTGGAAAAGCAGGGGCTACCTTTTAGCGCCGAGTCGTTGCCTGAAGATGGCATTATTTACACTATTACACTTCCCACCCAAAAGGAGGAACAGCAATGAGTAAGATACTGGTAGTGGATGATGAAGCCAATATTCGCCTTCTGTACGCTGAAGAGCTGGCTGATGAGGGGTATGAAGTGGTTACGGTTGCTAGTACGACCGAGGCTGTCGGAAAGCTCCAGGAGGGTTCCTATGACATGGCAGTGCTGGATATTAAGTTGAAGAACGAGAGCGGCATTGATTTGCTACAGAAGCTGGTCAAGGAACGCCATGAAATGCCGGTTATCCTCTGCTCGGCCTTCTCCTGCTACAAGGACGATTTTTCGGCCTGGCTGGCGGACGGCTACATCGTCAAATCCGGTGACCTGACCGAGTTGAAGCAGGAAATAGCACGGGTTCTGGCCAAGAAGGCACAGCGGGTAAAAGCAGGGCTGTGAAAAACAGAATGTTTTCTTGATCCGCGCTTCATCAGATCATATCCATAAAAGGAGCTCCAATGAAAGCAGTTATCATGGCCGGAGGGTTTGGAACCCGAATTCAACCGCTCACCAGCAGCATTCCCAAGCCGATGATTCCGTTGTTCAATCGTCCCATCATGCTGCATATCGTGGAACTCCTCAAGAAGCACGACATCACCGAACTGGTGCTGCTGCTTTATCATCAGCCCTTTTACATCAAGAACTTCTTCCGCGATGGCGCTGATTTCGGCGTCAAGATCACCTACGTCACCCCCTTGCAGGACATGGGAACAGCCGGAGCGGTAAAGGCTGCGGAAAAGTACCTGGATGAACCTTTTATGGTGATAAGCGGCGATCTGCTGACGGATTTCAACCTCAAGAAGATTATTGCTTTCCACGTTGAGAACAAGGCCAAGGCCACTATCACGCTGACCTCGGTCAAGGATCCGCTTCAATTTGGCGTTGTGATAACCGACAAGGAAAAGCGCATCACCCAGTTTCTGGAAAAACCAGGCTGGGGCGAGGTCATATCTGACACAATCAACACCGGCATCTACGTTCTGGAACCGGAAATATTACAGTATATCCCAGAGGGGGAAAACTTCGATTTCTCGCAGGACCTCTTCCCGCTGATGCTCAAGAAAAAAGATGCCCTGTACGGTGTGACAGCCAAGGGATACTGGCGCGACATCGGCAACACTGATTCCTATCGTGAGGCATATCACGATATTTTCAAGGGCAAGATCAATCTGAAGATCGACGAGCCGAAGTTGGATTTTGTCGGCAAGGATCTGCGGATCGGGGCGGATGTGAAGCTAGAGCATGCCTCCGGCCTGGAGGGGACTGTCGTGATCGGCGACAACAGCCAGGTGCTGGGGGATGTACGCATCAAGGATTCGGTCATCGGTCGCAACTGCACTATTGAGTCGGGGGTCAGGCTCAACCGCTGCGTTATCTGGGATAACTCCTATGTCAAGAAAGGCGCCAAGATTACCGACAGCGTGATCTGTTCCAACGTCCGTGTCGGCCAGGGTGCGGTTCTTGAGGAAGGGGTCATCGTAGCTGACGATACTGCCATTGGTGATGAAGCGATCGTCAGGGCCGATGTCAAGATCTGGCCGAGAAAGATGATTGAGGCAGGAGCGACTGTCACCACTAATATGATCTGGGGTGAAAAGTGGAAAAAGACAATCTTTGAGGGAGCCATTATCAAGGGACTCTCCAACGTGGAGCTTACACCGGAGTTTGTGGCCAAGATGGGGTGCGCCTACGGCACCTCGCTCCCCAAGGGGAGCTACGTGCTGTGTGGCCGCGATTCTTCACCCTCATCACGAATGCTCAAACGCTGCTTTGTGGGAGGACTGCTCTCGGCCGGGGTCAATGTTCGCGATATGAAGATGACCTCGCTGCCGCTGGTACGCTACAAACTCAAGACATTCGGCGAGGTAGGGGGGGTGCATTTCCGTCAGGCCCAGGATGATCCCGCAGCGCTGGAGATTGTCTTTCTGGATGGTGACGGCCTCGACTTCTCCAGCAACATGGGCAAAAATGTGGAGAGCACCTTCTTTAAGGAGAATTTCCGTCGCGCACACCACACTGAACCAGGTGTGCTTGTCGAGATCAACAATGTGGCTGATTTCTATCGTGAGGGATTTCTGCGGTCACTTGACCGTGAGGTGCAGAAAAAGGCTGCCTGCACTCTTGTTGTTGATTTCAGCTTTTCTCCGGCCAGTCAGGTTCTCCCCCAGCTCCTGAATGAACTTGGCTTTTCGGTTATCGCTCTGAATGCGTATGTTGATGAGGGTCGCGGGGTGCAGGTCAAGGCAAAAAACGAGGCGCTAACCCAGTTGGCCACGATCGTTTCATCGCTGGGAGCTCAGGCCGGTTTCTGGCTTGATCCGACCGCGGAAGCCATTACTTTGGTGGATGAAACCGGGCGGATTCATGACGGTGTCGAACTGCTTTCCCTAATTGTAGTGCTGTTGATGAAATCCGGCCAGAAGGGGACCGTTGCGGTGCCGGTACAGGCGCCTTCCACCATTGAGCAGATGGCTGGGCAAAAACGCTGCCAGGTAACCCGCACCAAAAGTTCCGACCGCGCCATGCTGGAGGCCGCCTCGTCGTCGGAGATTGTCCTGAGCGGCACCATCGACGGGCGTTTCGCCTTCCCCCGGTTTCAGGCCGCCTTTGACGGTATGTTTGCCATAGCCAAGCTGATGGAGCTGGCGGCTGTTTGCGGTATTCCGCTTTCCCATGGGCTTTCTATGGTTCCGCCCCGCGCCTTCCTCCAGACCAAACTAACCTGCGCCTGGGAGATGAAGGGGGGCATCATGCGCAAGATGAGTGAGGATAGTCTGGAGAAAGAGGCTACCTTCATAGACGGCATCAAGGTTCATTTTGGTGATGAATGGATTCTGGTTCTGCCCGACCAGTACACTCCCTACGTGCATATCGTGGCCGACGCCAAGGATCACAAGACAGCCCAAAGGTTGTTGTCGGAATACCAGAAGAAGGTGGAAACCTGGAAGAAAGAGTTGGAGTGACCTTATTGGATAAACCGGTTCTACCTCAATGACTAAGATATGGCACAAGCGGTAATAACCGCTGATAGTCGGCATAACTCAACGAACTGTACCAGTTTCCGCTGACCATTCCAGTACCGATCCCGGTAAAAAAGATGAGCAGAACCACTGCCGGATAAACCCACACCGGTAGTGGGCGTTTCCAGAAAATCGGCTGCATTGCAAGGACATTCTTCTCCGGACAGCTCACCACACAGGTGAGGCATCCAGTGCACTCTGGTGAAGATATAGCCGAGCAGGAATGTACGGCAAGTCCGGATGGACAGGCAGCGGTACAGCATTGGCACCCGGTGCAGCCGACCAGATTCCGACGGATTTTAAACGGACTGACGAGACTTGCCAGCCCAAGCAAGGCGCCATAGGGGCAGAGATAGCGGCACCAGAAATTCTTTAATACAAGGGACAATATGGTCAAGCTCGCCAGGACCGCCATCGTGGTTACGGACATGCGGGTGAAGAAGTGAAGCATCTTGACATCGCTGACTGCCCAGTAGGGAGCATCCAGAAATTTACTCAGGGCTTCTACAGGCATGTCCAGCAGGATTAACTTAACGAACATCAGAAGTAACAGATACTTGATGCCCCTCAAAAGGACGTCGAGCCAGGGTGGAAGTTGCAGGTTCCTGCCGAACAGCAGCCGACCCAGCTTGTGTGCCCTCTCGGAGATGGCGCCGACAGGGCAGAGCCAGGAACAGAACGATTTCTTGGCAAGCAGGCTCATGAGCACGATCGCCAGAAAAATGACCAGCGCCGCAGGGTGTACCGGATGGATTTTTCCAGAAACCAGCCAGTACTTCAAGCTGGTGAGGCTCCGATAGGCAGGAATCCCTCTACTCCCGGAGGTCGAGAAACCAGGGGAGCGGTAGCTCCGCTTTCAACGGAATTGATAAACATGCCGAAACGGATGCCGATACCGACTACCCAAACCAAAAAGCACCACTGCACCACGGTGCGAATAGTGCTTACCGATTTTTTTGAAAGCTCAACCATATGATTGCCTCTTTAATTTTTATATCCTATCTGATGGTGGATCTTTTTGTTACCAGTAATGCAACCAATTGTTCAAATGTGGAAGAGCCAAATTAACAATTGATCTCGGGATTGAGTTTGACTCAGGTCAATAATTCATCAATAAGGAGCAAAGAGTGGTTTTCGACCGCCGATCAAAGCAGTTGCTCCAACTCGCGCCTGGTTAGGAGACGCGCCTGATGTTCATGATTCAAGTCCTCTAGAATCAGTCGCTCTTCCGTGTGGTTCAGTAACATGCTGTAATTATCACAAGTATAATACAACCTGTTTGGTTCCGGCTACGTCGGCTTAGGGAGAACCTCGTAATGATCCGTATCCTCATGATTGCAGAGTGAAGTAGAACGTCGCCCCTTTTCCCGATTCCCCTTCAGCCCATATCCTGCCACCATGCCGCTGGATGATCCGCTCTACTGTAGCCAAGCCGATACCGAAGCCTTTGAAATCCTCGGCGCCCGGGAGACGCTGGAATGGAACAAAGAGCTTGGCTGCATCCGCCTTGTCAAAACCGGTGCCGTTGTCCCTGACAAAATAAACCGATTTCCCGCCAATTTCCGTCCCGCCAATTTCGATGACCGCCTCATTCTGCTTGCCGGTGTACTTCCATGCATTGCCGATAAGGTTATTCAGAACCACCAGCAAGAGGGCAGCGTCGGCATTGACTGAAATTCCGTCGGCGATCCGGAAATCAACCTGTCGCTCGGGTTCGGTCAGTTTCAGTCCCGTGGTAATCTCATGCACCAAGGCGGATAGATCGACCCTCTTGAGACGCGGTTCGACGTGGCCCATGCGCGAGAAATTGAGCAGGGCTTCAATGAGCTGGCTCATGCGCAAGGTGGCTTCATAGCTTCTTTGAAGATAACTCTTGCACTGCTCATCAAGATTATCAGCACATAATTCCTTGATTGCCTGGCAGTAACAGCTGATTACGTTCAATGGTTGGCGCAGATCATGGGCAACCGAGCGATTAAACGTCTCCAGCTCACTGTTGGCCGCTTCCAGTTGGGCGGTGCGCTCCATTACCCGCTGCTCCAGCTCAGTATTGAGGGTTCGAATCTCCTCCTTCGCCCTTTTGTGTTCGGTAATCTCAAGGGAGAGTCTCACGTAGGGATTATTGACCGATGTCGTGTATGTCCCCTTGTATATCAGACAAAAAGCCAGGATCTTGTAGATATGGCCGAGCAGGTTGTAGGTATCGAAAACGCTTTTGTAGAAGGTTAAGACGATCTCGCTGAAGATGCAGATAATGAAGGCAGCCAGATAGTAGACGAGCATACGGTCTCCTGTCCTCGCCAACCGCTTCCAGTAAGCCGCTAAGGCAAGAATCAGCAGGCAGATTATCAGGTATTCCGATATCTTCTTGAACGGTGTGAGGCCAACCCCCGGGATGAAAGTGGTGGGCACGTAATTGGGAAAGAATGTGACTCCGGTAAAGACAAGCGCCGGTATTGCAACGGCTGCCGCCATCAAGGCACCCTTCGAAAGCCATCGGTGCGGCCTGTCCGGGTAGATGAAGGCGCTTGCAAGGAATGCCGAAGCGTCAAAGGCCCTTGCCGCTATCCAGTACTGCGAAGCCTTGGTGATGGAGTTGGGTGTTATGAAGGAGGGCATACCCGCATAGCTCAGCGAATGCATGAAGTCCATCACCCCGACGGCGAGAAACGTCGCGCTCAGGAAGAGTACGTGGCGGTCCTCTGACTGTTCATAGGTGAACCATCCCACACCGAAGATCGAAAAGGAAACCATGACACTAAAAAATTCGGCGCTGTTGTGGAAGACCAGATATCCAGATGTATCCATCACATGGTATAGCCAGGAATGGAAGAACTCCACCACCAGGAACGGCAGTAACGAGGCTATGAATACTCCCGTCAGAATTTGTCTTGCCGAAAATTGGTTCATTGTTTCAAACCTCGAAGTTGCTTTCACCAAGCTTGGCTGGTCGAAAGGGTTCACCCAACGGTGGGGAGTTGGCCGGGCAGCTTTTCGGCCCGTTACTACTTCCTGGTTGGAACATCGATCCTCTCTTCTTGCCTGACAAAATGTGGAATGGAGAATTGGAAGTCTGACTATCAATTTCCGCTGTTAAGTTTTAACCAGTTTGTATCGGCTTTTTTAATGTTACCAGGAATATCTTTGCTCCATTTTTTATACGCTGCCATGCTGCAATTCAGGTAAAGCTTGCCATCAACCATCTTCCATACTTCTGGATCGGTAACGGCTTTTCGTGCCTCCGTCATGGCCCAGGCGCAATAACCGTCATATTGCGGGGCATATTTCTCCGGACTTGTCTTAAACAAATCTCTGTTATCACTTGTTTGGAAATACCAGGTCAGGTTATGCCACTGGACGGTAAATGACTCGTTGCCTTTTATGGCCTTACTGGCCTTGAAATATGCGACGGTATCATATCCCTTGATGGCTGCATCACCCATCGGTGATTGTCCGGTGGCAATAACGCCGAATCCAATAAATAGTAGTAATGCAAAAAAGAAAAACATTGGAATAGTATTGGTTGAGCATGGTGATTTCATATCCGGCTACCTCCAAAATATATTTTCCTAACGGGGCGTCCCCATGACCCGCGACGGGGCGCTTCTCAGCCCCGGTCGGTGTCCAAGGACATTGGGGCTAACTCATTTTTCCATATTGTCGCGGTAGAGATGCCGGTTACCCGGCACCCCCCGCACAGATCCCTGCGAGCGGATTTCCCGCACAAGGCTCCTGCCTCAGGTAGTGACGCGCAGTCGCTCTGTTGGATAGGGGTGGTAGATTCGCGGTAGTGGCAGCCAGCGCATTGCTAATTTCTCCATTCGATCCCATGTCATCCGACTCCTTTGACTTCGACGCCGGAGCACCAGCGCCCACAGACAGCGCAGGTGGTATCTGAACGCACTCAGCTTGCGAGTGTTATTCGGTACTCCATAGTAGCGATAGTGGCCCAGCAATACGGATTTCAACCATTTTCCAGCTTCCGGGATGGCCCAATGCATGCGCTTGCGTAGCTCTTCCTTGAGCTCTTGTAGCTTACGTTGCATTTTCTTCTGCATCGTTTGCCGCAACACGGTGAACTTCCCTTTTCTCGTCTTGCCGCACATGTGCGTAAAGCCGAGGAAGTTGAAAGTCTCTGGCGTGCTTTCGCCGCGTTCCTTTCGATTATCGGCGGTAAAGCGGCCGAACTCGATGAGGCGCGATTTCTCTGGATGCAGCTCCAGCTTGAAGCGCCCCAGGCGCTCCTTCATTTCCTGCTGGAACTGCTCGGCGTCTTTACGATACTGGAAACCAACCACAATGTCGTCGGCATAGCGCACGATGATTACATCACCGCGCCCCGCTTGCTTCCGCCATTTGTCGGCCCAAAGATCAAACACGTAGTGCAGGAAGATGTTGGCCAACAGGGGTGAAATACTTCCTCCTTATCTGAAGTAATTCGTTATCCGAAGTAACTGCTGTAACCCCTCGCTATTTCTCTAATTGATTCCGATATACTTCGGATAATACGGCGACCA
>JBAYZR010000065.1:0-12547 GCA_041672425.1 Pedobacter sp.
GGGCTATCGCTGGACTTCTGGAGGAATTAACCAAGCAGGAGTTCTGCCACCCCGAAACCGGGGCAAAAATGATCTACTCTCTGGTATAAAGTGCCGAGCCGGTTTCCTGCCGGATCAGGAAACGTGAGGTTATTGTAAAGATAAGCGGCTGTATCGGCAAAGGCGGTGAAGATCAATATCTTCTTGTTGCCTGGATTGATCGGCTCTTTCTGCTTATCCGCAATCAGCTCTTTCAGGTGTTGCAGCTTGGCATCATCAGGCGGGGTGATTTTCCGCATTTCTGCCAGCAGTTCTATGAAAATCTCCAGATCGTTACTGAGATCGAGTTTCCATGAATCCAAGTCCATATCAGCAAGGCTGATCTTTATCTTGCCGCCAATAGAAGCATCGTCGCTATCCGGTATTTCCATGTCATCTTCATCAGCATTTTCAAAGGCTGCTGAAAGATCATCAAAGCTTTCATCTACGCCACTTGCATTGAATTTTTCGATTGTTGCAAGTGTCTTTTCAAGCTTCTCCTGCATCATGCCCAGGGTAAGGCGGAAAGCCTCTACTGAACTTTCCAAGCGTTTCAGAAGATTGACCGTCATTAAAGCCTGGAGACTCTTTTCACGGTCGCTCTGCTTCAAACGGGAAAGCCCACCCTTTACCTCGGTGTCATATACTGCTTCGTATTTGCTGAGACGGCTGGCGAGGATGTAACGGAATGGCGCATATACGGCCATGTTCAGAACAACAAGGCGGTTGAATATCTCGTTGAAGTTAATGACATCAGTGCGGTTGGTCAGCGGGCTGTGGTATGAGATCGGCTTGAGACGTTGCGGAAATGGCCCAATGTCCTTCATGTCGTAGAACTTCTGAATATGTTTGCGGGATCTGGCAATGGTCACGCTGTCGAGCATCTCGAAAAAATCGAAATCCAGCACATTGAGGATTGCTGCCGGTGTCCGTTCTTCTGGCGGCAACTTTGCCCACACATTGAATACACCCTGGGCACGTCTGGATATGTCGTTGACGTTCCTCTCTGAACCGTAGAGGCTGGTCTCCCGTTTTAGCTTGGGAATATGAAACTCACGTTTTTCTTTTTCGAGCTTGTCGGTTATCTGATTGGAGATGAAGGTCGGCGAGGTAAATATAAAATTTAGCGAGTCGATCTTTTCCAGCTCTGCTTTCAGGGCTTCATAGGCATAAATGGAAAAACAGGACGCCGCAATCTTCAGTTTTGAATCAGGACGGAGCGTATTCTTGAGATTATCACCCAGGAGGGTGGTGATATTGTCAATAATTTCCATGTCCCCTCAATCCATCAACTGGAATCCATTTCAAATAATAGCCTGATTACATATCAGAAAACTTTGTAAATAGCCATAAGTTAGGGATTTAATTAAAGGCTGGCGCAATGTTCAGCGAGTAAAAGAGTGGAGTGAGAATAAAACGTTTTGGCCTTCAAAATGCTCTTGTGAACTTGTTTTATATACAGGGCAACAAATAATATTTAGTGGTTTTGATGAGAGGCCGGGAACTGCTGATGTAACAGAATCTTTCTCAGCGCAATACTGTCCGATACCGGCGGGTTGCAGACACCGCGAGCACAGACAAACGCCTGGCCTTCATCGGCGCTTTCCTCGAAGGTGAGGGACATGTTGTAGACATAACAAGCCTTGGCAGCCTGTAGCAGTTTGTGTATCTGTTTTGAATCTACCCGACCATTTAACCTGACCGTTGTGGGCTCGTTATCCAACATTCCCAAGGCTTGCAGAGCGCCCAGATGCGCCGTGGGCTGACGCTGGGCATCGGACAGCGGAGTCTCAAGCAGTATATGGGCAAAGTCATACAGATCGGGGCGGTTACAGGCATGACTCAGGCGGACTAAGCATTTGGCGGCTATGGAGAATGCCGATGGAATGACACCGTCGTGATCCAATGAAGCCCGCACGGGCATCTGTTCCACATCACGGCCAACCTTGAAAAATTTGCCGCTTTCCGGGGAGTGGAAGAGTTTCAGCGACTCATCTGCCAGGCGTAACGCCTCAGCGAGCCAGCTGTTGTCAAGAGTGGCCTCGAACAGTTCCAGCAGGCCAAAGGCCAGGCAGGCGTAGTCTTCCAGAAAGGCAGGCACATCAGATGGGCCGTCCAGATAGCTGCGCAGCAACCTGCCGTCACTGCGGCGCAGGTTCTTCAGGATAAACGTGGCTGCATGGGCTGCTTGCTCCACACGTATCTGTTTGCCGCTGATAATGCCACCCTTGGCCAGGGCGGCTATCATCAATCCGTTCCAGGCGGTGATAATCTTGCCATCGCGCAACGGCCTGACCCGTTTTGCGCGCTGTTTCAACAGCTGCGTCCGGCATCGCTTCAGCCGCCTTTCCGTATCCGCCGGATCAAGATCATGCTCCTGGCAGAATCTCTCGCGATCAACCGGGATGTTCAGGATGGTATGACCCTCGAAATTTCCGGCTGCGGTTACATCAAAATAGTTGCAGAACAGGGCTGTATCCTCGCCGAGACTCGCCTCGATCTCCTGCTTGTCCCAGACATAGAATCTGCCTTCCACCCCCTCGGAATCCGCATCCAGGGCCGAACAAAAACCGCCTTCCTTTGATGTCAGTTCTTGTTCCACAAAACTGAAGATATCTTCGGCCATCTCAAGAAAGAAGCCGACGTTGCTTATCTGGAAGGCCTCCAGGGATACCAGCGCCATCAAGGCCTGATCGTACAGCATCTTCTCGAAATGCGGTACGAGCCATGCCTGGTCAACGGCATAACGGTGCACTCCACCACCCAGATGGTCCCAGATTCCACCGTTCCGTATCCGCCGCAGGGTGTAGAGCGCGCTGTTCAGTGCTGTCTTGTCGCCTGCGTGGCCCTGTTCGATCAGCCAGCTCAGATAGATCGGCATGGGAAACTTGGGCGCTGTGCCGAAACCGCCCATTTCTGTGTCATACATCTGCTGGAGTTTTTCTTGCGCCCGGCGTGTCAGATCCGCCAAATCTGCGCTCTGTTCCGTCAACGGACTGGAGATCTCACCCAACGCCTCCATAATGTCGCGACAGTTCTTTTCGACCAGATCCGGCCTCTGGCGCCAGATGGCCGCGATGTTGGTCAGCAGATCCATGAGACCGGGGATGTTATCGCTCTTATTCTTGGGCAGATAGGTGATTGCCATGAAAGGATGCCTGTCGGGTGTCATGAAGATGTTGAGCGGCCAGCCGCCGCTGCCGGTCAGCAGCTGGGACACGGACATGTAAAAATCGTCGATATCCGGGCGCTCCTCCCGGTCAACCTTTATGCAGACGAAGTAACGGTTGATCAGGCTGGCCAACTCTTTGTCCTCAAAGGATTCGTGGGCCATGACGTGGCACCAGTGACAGGTGGCGTAGCCTATGGAAAGGAAGATCGGCATGTTTTCCCGGCGCGCCTTTTCAAAGGCAACAGCGCCCCATTCGTACCAGTCCACCGGGTTCCTGGAGTGCTGTATCAGATAAGGACTGCGGGCAAAAATCAGCCGGTTGAAATGTTCGCCGCCATCAGGGGGCAGAGTGCTTTTGTCCATATTCATCAAATCAGAAATCATTTGATTGTTGTCTGATGTCCTTTTCATTGTATCTCCCGAGCCCTGTCCTGTTGTTGAGACTTTTTATATCATGAGATTGAAGAATTATAAACTAAAGAGGAGATCATTCTGAGACATTTTTTGGATAAAACCATACCTTAATTGTCGTTGACAGGTGATAATTAATTCTCTAAACATAATGATATAAATTTACAATTTTGGGGAGGATACGCATGATTAACCTGTTCTGGTCAGGTGTTGCAATTTTACTGTTGTTGTCCGGCTGCGGTTGGGATGGAACTCCGACCCGGAACGATGATTTTACCCCTCCCACTTCGATCGAGATCGTTGCCGATTCAGCGTCCATTGCTGCGCACACATCGACCAAACTTTCCGTAATTAATAATTACACCCGTGACATTACCGATCAGGCGACCTGGTCGAGTAATTCGTTGACCGTGGCTAAGTTCGCTGATGCAACGAGCCCGAACCGGGTGACCGGACTTGCCCCTGGAACAGCCATCCTGACTGCAACCGTACGGGGTGTGAAAGCTACCATCACGTTGACGGTAACCCCGGCTACAATCGATACCATGACGATCACCCCTGTCAATCCATCGATCGCCAAAGGATTGACCACCCAATTTACAGTAATCGGCAAATTCTCGGATTCAACGACCCAGGATCTGACCTATGATGCTAAGTGGGCATCCAGCGTGTCAGACGTGGCTACCGTCAGCGATGACGTCGGCAGTAAAGGATTCGCACAATCACGCACAGTCGGCGCCACGACAATCAGCGCGGCTTTTGACGGTGTCAGCGACTCTACGCTGTTGACCGTCAAGGAAAAGGAGCTTCAATCCATTACGGTCACGCCGGCTGACTCTTCGATCACAGGTCTCTCAAAAACAGTGAGTTTCATTGCTACAGGCAGATATACCGATGGAACAACTGCCGACATCACCAGTACAGCTGTCTGGGCATCATCCAAACCTGAAATCGCAACGATTACCACGCCGGGTGGAGTAGCGACAACCGTTGCTGCGGGAACGACCTCAATCAGCGCCACTCTGAACGGTGTCATCGGGAAGACGGACCTTAAGGTGACGGTACCGATCCTGCAAGGACTGACAATCGATACGTCTAGCCAGATTCTGACTGTTGGTACTAGTCATCAGTTCAAAATTACCGCTACCTTTACTGATGCTACGACCCAGGATGTGACCGACATCTGCGATTGGTCCTCCACTGACGTCTCCGTTGCTACAGTCACTACTACCGGATCTGGCAGGGGATTAGTCACCGGAGTCGTCATTGGTTCAGCCACCATTAGTGCAACATATGACGGTCAAACCAAAACGGCTATTGTTACAGTTCAATAAGGTTGAAACATCAATGACAGGAAGGAATAATATGAAAAATATCTGCCAGATAAAGATAACAATAATCGCTCTCTCTCTTCCGCTACTGCTTTGCAGCCCGGTCAGGGCAGAGCATTCTGGACCTTATGTGGGGGTTTTGCTTGGTGGAAATGCATTGATGTCAGCCAAAAGTTCCGACTCTCTTGGGAATTTCAGTCTTGAGTTTAATCCTGCCTTGCAAGGGAGCGCCATGGTTGGCTGGGACTTCGAGCCCGGTAATCCAGTGGGAGAGGGGCGGGTCGAGCTTGAATACACCCGGCGCAGCAACCCGCTCGACAAGGTTAAATTTGCCGAAGGGAGCTTCAATGGGAGTGGGAACCTTACGGCGGACAGTCTGCTGATCAACTTTTTTGGTGTCTATCGCTACAACAGTATATTGTCACCTTATTTCGGACTCGGTTTCGGCGCTGCTCGTATCAAAGCCTCAGATCTGCGGGTAGCCGGTTACCCGCTGGCCAGCGGCTCGGATACTGTTTTTGCCGGTCAGGCGGGACTGGGAGTAGATTTTGCGCTTACCAAGCATCTGAGCATCGACCTCGGCTATCGTTTTTTCGGTACCAGTCGACCCGAGTTCAAGGAGGCTGACGGTCACACATTCAAAATGGATTATTTCAGCCACAGTACCGTTCTCGGCCTTTGTTTGGGATTTTGATTCAGGGAGTCAGAACAAACAAATATACCGTTTTACATCACGTCTTCAGGCCATCTTTGCCGTTTCTTCAATCACAAAATCCTCGACGTAGCACAGCTACGCCTGCGGTTTTGCTCAATCAGGAACGACAAATCCGGCCCAAATCCGTGCATAAAACTTGGTATATCAGTTTATTCTGACTCCCTTATACCTGTTTTTCCCCTCTTCCACCGGATCTTGAAAAATCACTTATAGACATTATCTTTTATCAAAATATTTGAATATTTGGAAGGCATTGAAAATGCTGTCACTATCAGAGTATCAAGCATTAATTGAACAGGCGCCTATATTGATATGGAGAGCCAATAAGGATGCTCTCTGCGATTATTTCAATAATCGCTGGCTCGTATTCAGAGGGCGAACAATGGAACAAGAGTACGGTAATGGTTGGGCCGAAGGCGTGCATCCCGAAGACTTTGATCGATGCCTCAAAATTTTTCTGGATAATTTTAACAAGCACGAGATCTTCGAGATGGAGTATCGCCTAATGCGATATGATGGAGTCTATCGGTGGATATTTGATAGAGGAGTACCATTTTACGAAGACAATGGTGGATTCGCCGGTTTCATAGGCAGTTGTATTGATGTGACTGAACGAGTCGAAGCTCAGGAAGCTTTGCAATTTAAATTAGAAGAAGAAGTCCGTGTGCTAAAAGGAATTATTCCGATTTGTATGTATTGCAAGGAAATCCGAGATGACAAAGGCTATTGGAAGCAACTTGAAAAATACATAGCGGAACATACCGGGGCTCAATTTAGCCACGGAATTTGCGATAAGTGCTTAAAATTATATCATCCGTAAAAAAAACAGGAAGAAAACAGAAGAAGAGTATGAAACCTTATTTGCGGAGCATTCAAGCCAGAATGAAATTTAAACCAATAGAGCAACCCGCAAATAGAGATTCAACTTTAAAAGAGTCTTCTTCAGCGTATAAAAAATGGATTACGCTTTGCTTTTTGTTAATCAATCTGTTTGTAATTATCCTTGTGGCGCTAACGCTACGTTCCAGCCTGCTTCAATATGAGAAACATGCATCAATAGCAGCCCAGAATTTAGCTACTATATTGGATAAAAACATAGCTGGCGAACTTGATAGAATTGATATGGTTTTACTCGCCGTCGCAGATGAAGTTGAAGCAATGACCCGAAATAGTGGTGTTGATGAACAACGAATTAGTGCTTTTCTCGCTCGGCAGAAGACTCGCCTGTCATTCATGGGGGGGCCTCGGATAGCAGATGAACAAGGGCTGGTAAAGTACGGCCCCGCCATAGAATCAGCTTCCAGGCCAAATATCAGTGATCGCGAACACTTTATCAAGCCCCGCGAAATCCATAACGCAAGACTTTTCATTAGTCCTCCGGTGTTATCGCGAGTCAGTAATAGATGGGTGTTGCCCATGTCTCGGCGACTCAATAAAGCGGACGGAACATTTGCAGGAGTAGTATATGCAAACATCGAGATTAACCATTTTGCAGAGTTGTTTTCCCTTCTCAATGTAGGAGGCAAAGGGGGAATAAGTCTGCGCGATGAAAAAATGGCAATTATTGCGCGTTATCCTTCTCCAAAAGACATCGGCAGTATAATTGGAAATAAGAACTTATCGCCGGAATTGCAAAAACTTATTGGCGCTGGAACTACAGCTGGAACTTTTTTTACTCCTACCAGTTGGGATAATACTTCAAAGGTTGTTTCTTTTCGCAAGATCGATGGATACCCTCTCTACATAACTATAGGAATTGCCACTGATGACTATCTTTCTGATTGGCGAAAACAAACAAGGTTGATGTTAGCTTTATCAGCCCTGTTTTTCTTATTAACATCTTCTTCAGCCTGGCTTATCTATCGCAACATGACTGAACTCAGAAAGACTGCTGCCGCCCTTAACTCAGCGCATGAAGGACTTGAACAAAAGGTTGAGGAACGAACCATTCAATTGAGTCAGGCAAACAATGAACTACAGACTATTTTGAATACCTCGCCTGTTGGAATATGCTGCCTCAATAATCGAAAGGTAGTCTGGGCCAATAATGCCTTTGACTTGATTTTCGGCTATCAAACCGGAACGACATATTTTCTGGATACGTTTGAGTTCTATCCTGACAGAGACTCTTATGAGCGCATATGGGCAGATGCATATTCACTTATAGAGAATGGTGACACATACTCTGAAGATACATTGATGAAAAAGAAGGATGGTACGCTTTTCTGGTGCAATATGGCTGGGCATGCGATTACGCCAGGAAATATGCCGGATGGATCAATCTGGATCATTCAGGACATCAGCAAACGCAGGCAGGTTGAACAGCAGATGATAAGCCTCGCCCAGCGTCTTCAGCTGGCCACCTCGTCGGCACATCTTGGTGTTTGGGATTGGAATGTCAAAAAAAATACCTTGCTCTGGGATGACCGGATGTTTGAGCTATACGGGATTACCAGAGAAACTTTTTCAAACAACATTGAGGCATGGATGAACGGCCTGCATCCTGAAGATAAGGAAACAGCCATTGCTGAATGTCAGGCCGCTCTGAAGGGGGAAAAGGAGTTCAATATACTCTTCCGTATTGTACATCCGGATGGCGCAGTGAAACATCTCAAGGCTAACGGTCTGGTCATTCGGGATAAAGACGGAACTGCGGAGCGCATGATAGGTATCAACTTTGATATCACTGACTTTAAACAAAGTGAGGAAGTGAGAATCAAACTTGAAAGCCAGCTCCAGCAAGCCCAGAAGATGGAATCAGTTGGACGGTTAGCTGGTGGCGTTGCTCATGACTTCAACAACATGCTGACTATTATTCTCGGTCATGCAGAACTGGGCAGAATGCATTTGGACCAAACTCACCCCGTATGTGCCAACCTTATGGAAATCCGTAAGACGGCAGAACGCTCGGCTGACCTTACACAGCAACTGCTGGCCTTTGCCCGCAAACAAGCTATTGTTCCCAAAGTT
The DNA here is from genome assembly GCA_041672425.1 of Pedobacter sp. Classification (GTDB taxonomy): domain Bacteria; phylum Desulfobacterota; class Desulfuromonadia; order Geobacterales; family Pseudopelobacteraceae; genus JACPFJ01. Next base: position 8,618 of record JBAYZR010000065.1, read on the forward strand.
ATTGATCTGAATGAAACTTTGACCGGGATGTTCAAGTTACTGCAACGGCTCATTGGTGAAAATATTAATCTCGCTTGGCAGCCTGCGCCCAATCTCTGGAAGATTAAGATGGATCCCTCGCAGATTGACCAGATCATGGCCAATTTGTGCATCAACGCCCGTGACGCCATAGCAAGCACCGGTCGGATCACCATAGAGTTAGAGAACAGAACTATTGATGCGGACTACTGCACCGACCACCTGGAAGCTGCACAAGGTGAATATGTACGGATTAGCATTAGTGATGACGGTTGCGGCATGAACAAGGAAATTCTGGGCCAAGTCTTTGAACCATTTTTCACAACCAAGGAAATGGGTAAAGGAACCGGCCTGGGATTGGCCACGGTCTACGGTGTCGTCAAGCAGAACAACGGCTTCATAAATATCTACAGTGAACCAGAACAGGGCACAACCTTCTCGATCTATTTGCCGCGCTATGAAGGGAAGATCGAGGTACATACGGAAGGCGCTGCGGCTGAAGTCCCGCATGGAGAGGAGACTATTCTGCTGGTGGAAGACGAAGCGGCTATCCTGAGCATCACCACCAAGATGCTCGAAATGCAAGACTACAACGTTCTGGCGGCAAATACCCCCGGCGAGGCGATCAAATTGGCCAAAGAGCATTCTGGAAAGATTCACATGCTCATGACTGATGTGATAATGCCGGAGATGAATGGACAGGAACTGGCTAAAAAGCTTCTGTCAATCTATCCTCAAATGAAGACGTTGTTTATGTCAGGGTATACAGCAGACGTAATTGCCAATCATGGCGTACTGAACAACGGGGTATTTTTCATTCAGAAACCGTTCTCGCTGCCAAATATGGCAGCTAAGGTACGCGAGGTGTTGGATGGTAAAAATGAGAATGAATGAGAGCAGGAAATTAGCTTATGGAGTCGGAATAAACTGATATACCAGGTTTTACGCACGTATTCAGGTCGAATTTGTCGTTCCTGATTGAGCAAAACCGCAGGCGTAGCAGGGCTACGTTGAGGATTTTGCGATTGAAGGGGCAGCAAAGGCGGCCTGAAGAGGGGATGTAAAACAGTATATTTGTTTTTTCCGGCTCCCTAAGATACATCAGGAGGCATTGCAATGCGCATAGGTCACGGTTACGATGTTCACCGGTTGGTGGAAGGAAGAAAGCTGATCATGGGTGGGGTGGATATTCCCTGGGATCAGGGGCTTTTGGGACACTCTGATGCCGATGTGCTGTTGCATGCCATCGCGGATGCCATCCTGGGCGCCATCGGCGAAGGGGATATCGGCAAGCATTTCCCCGACACCGACAGCGCTTACAAAGGCGCCGACAGCCTGAAACTGCTGGCCCACGTCATGAAGCTGGCTGATGAGCGCGGCTATCGGCTGGGAAACCTGGACGCCACCATCATTGCACAGCGCCCAAAGATGGCGCCCCATATCCCGCAGATGCGGCTGAATGTTGCAACGGTGTTGAATGCCTCTCCGGAGCAGGTCAATATCAAGGCAACCACCGAGGAGGGTTTGGGATTCTCCGGGCGTGGCGAGGGGATCTCCGCTCATGCGGTGGTGCTGATGACTGCAATGAAATAAAAAAACCTCCGAGATTTTTGAAACCCCGGAGGTTTAAATTCAGGCTTTTCTCAGAATCAGAGCCCCTTCCTGGCCAATTCTTCCACAAGCTTCTTTTGCTCTCCATTCAAATTTTCCGGGATGTGCACGCTGATTTTAACGTACAGGTCGCCTTTGTAGTTTGAGCCGAACGGTTTCAGGCCGCATCCCTTGAGGCGTATCTTTGTCCCTGGCTGGGTACCGGCTGCTACCTTGATGCGCTTGTCACCTTCCAGGGTAGGCACATCCAGGGATGTTCCCAGGCAGGCTGCGCTGAACGGAATCAGCCGATCAACAAACAGATCGCCGCCGTCGCGTGTAAAGACCGGGTCATTCAATACCCGGATAATGAGGTACAGATCACCCTGTGTTCCGCCACCCTCTCCCTGTCCACCTTTGCCGGTGATACGGATCTTGCTGCCGTTATCCACGCCGGCCGGAATCTTTACCTTGAGTTCCTCGCGCTTGCCGTTGCGGCGGAAGGCCACCAGTTTTTCAGCGCCATGCGCGGCGTCGCGGAAACTGATATCCGTTTCCATTTCCAGATCAGCGCCCTTTTGCGGCCCACTGCGGAAACCGCCACGCCCACCCCGACCGAACAAGCGAGAGAAGATATCCTCGCCCCCACCCATGCCCATATCCTTGAACGTCCCGTTAAAGTCGAAATTGCGGAAGATGTCCTCCTGGCTGTATTGCTTGTGGAAGCCGCTTGAGCCGTAGGTGTCGTACTGTTCTTTTTTCTGCGGATCGGAGAGTACGGCATATGCCTCATTGATCTCCTTGAACTTGTCCTCTGCGCCCTTGTCATCCGGGTTGCGGTCAGGGTGGAACTTGACCGCAAGTTTGCGGAAGGCCTTCTTGATCTCATCAGCCGAGGCGCTTTTTTCTATGCCAAGAATTTTGTAGTAATCTGTGCTGCTAGCCATGCTTAATACCATCCTTTCATCGTATGATCATACTGTAAGCTGCCTTTAGCGGTGTGTCAACAACGTCGGCGGTGTATGGCTTGACAGTGACCTTCCACAAACGTAGTATCGATTGGAAATTATACCATACGGGGGCATTCCCATGAAAAAAGTCATCATCATCGGCGCCGGCATATCCGGTCTTTCAACGGCGTGGCTGCTGCGTGCAAAGGCGCTGGCAGCAGGCGTTGAACTTGATATCACCTTGCTGGAAAAAGAACAGCGGGCGGGAGGCAAGATCTGGAGCATCAAGGAGGATGGCTATACCTGTGAATGGGGTCCGAACGGTTTTCTGGACAGCAAGCCGCAGACGCTGGAACTTTGCAGGGCCATCGGGGTTGAGAGCAATCTGCATCGCAGCAATGACAATGCCCGCAAACGCTTCATCTATTCCGGCGCTGAATTGCACCGTCTGCCGGATGGAGCAGCGTCCTTCCTGAAAAGCAAGCTGATCTCCTGGCCGGGCAAGCTGCGCCTGGCTCTGGAGCCGACACCCTTTATCGCTGCGGCGCCTGTTGGTGTGGATGAGACACTGGCAGCGTTCGGTCGCCGCCGGTTGGGAGCAGAGGCGTTGGACAAGCTGATAGCGCCGATGGTTTCTGGCATCTTTGCCGGCGATCCAGAGACCATGTCGCTGGTATCCTGCTTTCCGCGTATTGCCGAACTGGAACGGGAGTACGGCGGGTTGATCCGGGCCATGATCATGTTGGCCAGGAAGAAGAAGCAGGAGCAAGCCGAGGGAAAGGTTGTATCCAGCGCTGCCGGGCCGGGCGGTGTTCTGACGTCGTTTCGCGAAGGGATCCAGTATCTGTCCGATGCGCTGGCCAAGTCCCTCGGCGCCATCGTCCAGCCGGGCAGCCAGGCACTGGCTCTGGAGAAGGGGCATAGCGTCCCGTATCGCCTGCGCTGTAGCGATAACAGCGAACATGAGGCCGACATCGTTATCATCGCCTCCCCCGCCTTTGCCGCCAGTGGCATGCTGGGCCGCCTTGATCCTGCCATGACATCCATACTCTGCCAGATACCATACGCATCCATGACGGTGGTCTGCTTTGGCTACGACCACGACCGTATTTCACACCCGCTGGACGGCTTTGGCTACCTGATTCCCAGGAAGGAAGGACGTAATACCCTGGGTACCTTGTGGGATTCGAGCATGTTCGAAAACCGCGCTCCGCAAGGCAAGGTTCTGTTGCGCAGCATGATGGGCGGCGCCTGCTTTCCGGAGTATGTAAAATTGAGCGATGATGAAGTGGTGGCGCGTGTCAGAGGAGATTTGAAGCAAGTGATGGGAATTGATGCAGAGCCTTCTTTCATCAGGATTTTTCGCCATCCA